>JBGCFJ010000604.1:0-3555 GCA_045106885.1 Saprospiraceae bacterium | reverse complement strand
AATTTTCAATTTTCAATTTCAAATTTTCAATTTTAAACCACCTTCGGCGGGAATCTGAGGTTAAATTTGAGATTAACAGTTATCGACATTTTAAAATATCGACAATTTGTTGGTTTTAAATTTTGCGTAAGCGCCTAATTAATTGCACTTTGCGTAACAGGAGTTATTAGACTTGTTACCCTTTAAAATTATATATGGTGTATCAAAGTGATTCAATCATAACTAATAATCCGTTGGATAAAATTAATCCTAACGAATTTTATTGCTCAGCGGATTCTATAACTCAAATATTATCAAAAACCGATAAAAAGTAACATTGTTAAATATTTGACATTTTTATAAATCAATGAAAAATATATTGATTTTTTATTAAATTGTACCTACATTTGCACCAGAATTGTAAAAAATTACATTTTACCTTTCTTCCAAAAGACTTTCCAAATTAAGCTATTTTTAAATATATAAATAGCTGTCCATCACCAACTTTCCGAAACCGTTTTAAGCATAAACTAATTGGTCTCCTAGAGACCTTACTGCTATTATTTGTTTGATAAATCAATTCAATTAATTGGATTGCAGATTCAAACTAATGTCTTGCAAATCAAATTACTATTGATTACATTTTAAAAAATTACACTTTACTGATAAAGCATTAGCGTTTTAGGTCTGAATTTTGCAATTAAAGCAAGTATAAACCAAAATACACCCTATCAATTCATTACTGAATTGAATTTTACAATTATTATCCAGACGCTTACACAACTAATGTGGTAATGATCCTTTGAACTGACAATTATGAAATTACGATTACTTGCAATAATCTTTACTTGCACCCTTATTGTAGCTTGTACAAAAGACAAAGTTTACCTCGATACCCCACTAGACCAATTATTAAATTCTTCTCTAGTTCGTGCTGCGAAGACGAATACGATAAATCACTTTATCCTTCCAGATACAGATGATTTCGCTGCTATTCCACAAGATCCTAGAAATCCATTAAGTCAAGCAAAAGTTGAATTGGGCAAAATGCTATTTTTTGAAACAGGTATTGCACTTTCGCCAACTAAAGAAGCAGGAAAAAAGACCTACTCTTGTGCCTCTTGTCATGTACCTTCAGCAGGTTTCCGTCCAGGAGGCGTGCAAGGAATTGCTGACGGTGGTATTGGTTTTGGTTATAATGGAGAAAATAGAACTAAATTAGCTGCATACCGAGATTTTGAAATGGATGTCCAAGGGGTTCGTCCTTTGAGTGTATTAAATGTAGCTTTTGTAGAGAATACGACTTGGAATGGTCGTTTCGGTAGCACAGGTGTCAATGTTGGCACAGAAGACCGTTGGGATTTAGACCCTGCTTTACACGTTAACGAAGAAGGTTTTGCCGCCTTAGAATCTCAAAATATCGAAGGGTTAGAAGTACATAGAATGGAAATTACAGAAGAGGTGTTAGATGACTATGGCTATCGGGCTCATTTTGATGCTGCTTTTGCAGAAGAAACAGCAACTGAAAGATACAGTAAAAAGAATGCTGCTTTTGCTATTTCTGCCTACTTAAGAACCTTATTAAGTAATCAAGCACCTTTCCAAGAATATTTAAAAGGAAATAAGGATGCCATGACAGCGCAAGAAAAAAGAGGCGCTTTGGTCTTCTTTTCTGATGCAAAATGTTATCATTGTCATAAAGAAAAAAATCTAGGCGCCAATGAATTTTACGCTTTAGGCGTAAATGATTTATATCAAACAGGGGTTGCTTTTAATACCTCCGCAGAAGATAAGAGAAATCTCGGTCGTGGAGAATACAGTGGCAATCCATTAGACAATCATAAATTTAAGATTCCTCAATTATATAATTTAGCAGATGCGCCCTTTTATTTTCATGGAAGTAGTAAATATACCTTAAAAGAAGTGGTCAATTATTTTAATGATGGAATTCCTGAAAACGAAAATGTACCGACCGAACAAATAGCTAGGCAATTTAAACCCTTAGACTTAACACCTCAACAAGTAGAAGATTTAACCGTCTTTTTAGAAACTGGTCTACGGGATCCAAATTTGAATCGTTATGTACCAGAAGCTATTTTGTCAGGTAATTGTTTTCCAAATAATGACTTATTTTCTAAGATTGAGTTAGGTTGTGGAGAATAGGTAAATGGCTATATTGTTTTACGGTTATATTGCTGGCGGTTATTCATGCTAAGCAGACATTCCCGCAGCAAGAAAACAATTTAACAATAAAGCAATTATTTTTAATTTGTATTTCCCTTTTTAAAAGAAAAGTTATACATTTGCACTCCAATTTGAAAAAATAGTAAAAAGCATAAAATTTATATAGAATTATGGCACAACATAAATCTTCTAAGAAGCGAATCAGACAGGACGCAAAAAAGCGAGTAGCAAACCGTTTTTATAAAAAGACAACTAGAACTGCTATTGCTAAATTAAGAGAAATCGAAGACAAAGAAGATGCACAAGGCTTCTTACCTAAGGTTATCTCTATGATTGATAGATTAGCTAAAAGAAATACTTGGCATTCTAAAAAAGCCGCTAACTTAAAAGGAAAATTGACTAAGCACGTAAATAGTTTAGGTTAATTCTTATTTTTCCTTTTTCTCAAAAGGGCTACTTCTCATGAAGTAGCCCTTTTGTTGTTTATTTTAATCGCCTTGATAAAGACACTTTTAGCCACTTTCTAATTTTTTTTCTGTTTAATAAGCATTTTTATTCAACTGAATACCTTCCTTTGTCGTTTCAATTATAGCTAATGGTTCAAGCAATAGACCTAACCTAAATAATAAAATCATGAAATTTAATAAATCATTACTCCTATTAATTGCCGTGTTAGTCATCGCCTATATAGGTAGAATGGTCTATATGCAGCCTAAGGTAGTCAATGGCGAAAACTCCCCCACTATTGCTGGGAAATTAATGAATGGAGAAGCCTTCGATTTAAAGGACTTAAAGGGTAAATATGTTTTGGTTGATTTTTGGGGAAGTTGGTGTGGCCCTTGTATGGTTGAAATGCCAGGCATTAAGATGTTGAACGAAAAATACAAAGCTGCTCAATTTAAAAATGCAGATGGTTTAACTCTATTAAGCGTTGCCATTGAACGGGATGAAACGCGATGGAAAAGAGCGGTCGAAAGAATAGGCATGCCATGGAAACATCATATAGCTGATTTGACGACTAGTTTTAAATTTATTAACTCTCCTATTGCGGCGGAATTTGGTGTCAAACAAGTGCCTTCTAAGTTTTTGTTAGATGAAAATGGGGTTATTATTGGCGTTAATCAATCTATTGAGGAATTAGATAATTTTTTGACTAAGCGGTTGAAGTAGGCCGATAAGGAACTAAGTAAAATTTAATTTTCAATTTTCAATTTCAAATTTTCAATTTTAAACCACCTTCGGCGGGAATTTTAGGTTGAAGTTGAATTTGAGATTAACAATTATCGACATTTCAAAATATCGACAATTTGTTGGTTTTAAATTTTGTGTAAGCGCCTAAAAATTCAGGATTCCTCGCTAAAACAGAGTTCCTCGCTTTAGTAAAAGTTTCAA
>JBGCFJ010000603.1:0-4374 GCA_045106885.1 Saprospiraceae bacterium | reverse complement strand
TTGCCCCTTCCTGCTCTACTTCACTAGGTGATGTAGTTATATACTAAGTATTTAGCTACATTAACATTACTGCTCCCAAATTTTTATATTAATTAAAATCGATTGGACTATATTCCAGACCCTTTGAGCATTTAGTTCTATGCTCAAATAGATTCCCTCTTATAGGTCAATATTTCAACATTTACTATTTAACTACTGTACTAACTTTATCTTATTTCCAAAACAGGAGACAAGCTGTCTGTCTGTTCAATTCACCTTATAAATTTTATTAAAGATAATATTATGTTAAATCAATACTACAAAAGTAGTCATTTATTAATGTTGCTTGTATTTGGATTACTTTGGTCATGTAATGTAGAACAAATTAGTAGTGACTTAGATCCAACTGAAATTTCCTCTCGTATGGGAGAAGACGGCTGTCAAGTTCGTATTGTTGGTAAAATTGTTAGCACCCAAGATTTACTAGGTGTAGAAGGAGCTACGATTAGCTCAGCACAGTTCCCCGTAGTTGTTCAAACGGACGAAGATGGAAATTTCCAAATTGATATCTCTATCGAAGAAGTTGAAAATATTCAACAAGTAGATGTAGATGTAGAATTAAATGGCTATATCACGAACACTTTTCCAGTTGACTTAAATCAAGTGATAAATCAAGCAGATTGTCCTTTATTAACGACGCTAACTTGGGATATCGGTATTACTCCTCTTGAAAATTCGGTTGAGGTACGCAATGATCGTCCAACCAATATCTCTATCGAAGATACAGTTGCGGTTGTTATATTGGATATAGATGCAGAAGGTAATATTATTGGACGTGATACTGTACAACAGGTAAACAAGTATCGCGTAGAAATACCTAAAGTTATCGCTAGCCAACCAGGTATTGTGAGTATTACTCCTAATCATAATTTTGCTTATGGATTGGCAATGGTAAGCACGGATGAAACACGCGCAGAAATTGGTCAATTCCATTTTGAAGCAACTGAGGGTACTCGCCTCAATGGAAAAATAAAAATTATTTTTCAATCTGAAACACCTATTCAGTCCGGAGATGTAATTGATTTTAGTAACGATCGTTCTTATGTAGTTGCATTCGATACAGATACAGATATTATTACCGTTTTGACGGGAAGTTTTGAAGACTTGACTATCTACAATAGTTCTAATGTGATAGAAAAAGGTTCTTCCACTCCGACGTCAGGTGCGACTATTGGTACTGAACGTGTAGAAAATTGTAATTGTGGAGATGCTATTTCCTACATTTATACTACTGACATAGATCGTAACCCTCAAATTAATATTGATTTCCCTGCTGGTCTATCTCCAAGTGTTCAATCTGCGATATACCAAGACCTGTTTGAATGTTTAAATGCTGGAGCAGATAATGATGTAACGACTGTTACGCAACCTGTTACTGTGGACAAGTGTGAGGTAATGAATATTTCAACTACTTTGATCGGTACTGTTGAGACTGGAGTTATTTATGGGTATAATTATACTTACTCAGTCTTTAACGGTGGAGAAACTAGTATATCAACTAGTATTTGTCCAACAACTACAGCTTGTCACCAAGGGTGTCCTTAATATACACCATTTTGATTATGGATAATTTACGCCATTAAATAAAAGGGGAAAAGTGATACCACTTTTCCCCTTTCTTTGGTTTTAGACAATTTGCTTGTTTTATATAGTTGTGTAATGTTGTAAAAATATATTTTACACGTTAAGCCTGTATTTAGACCATACGAGAATTTATTTCTTTTCAGTATTTTTTAGAACTAATAATTTGCTGTTTTTAATATATTTATTTCAAATTCTATTTTTTGGCAGCCGAATAAAATCTATATCTCGATAGAAATGAAATTATTAGAAAGCAATAAAAGAAGAAGTGATTAAATATATGATTAATTATAAACTGTAAAGCCCTGTTGTGTAGATAGCTGGAGATATTAAATTTGTTTTATATTAAAAATACCCTTTTTAGGGTATGAAATAGCGAAGACCTTTGCACTATATTTGTATTCTACTAAAGTAATTAAAGTAAATTGAAGAATACATATTTACTGTAACACTTGAATGCCACTTACCTGCAACCTACCGAGAAGATACTTTGGACAACCGATTTGAACATCTTACATAGCAATAATACATACACTATTTATCAATTAATACGGTGAAAAATTGACATATTCTTACATGCTAGTCATTAATGGTTTATCATATTGATAAAAAAATAAAATAAAAGTGTAGTACTTTTTTGGTGTTTAGCTACAAAGTGCTACATTTGTAAAAGTTTATAATCCGAAACGTTTTTTTGAAATTGAATACATTTTTATTTATATATCCCATGAATTACAAATTATCTTCCAACGACCCATCTTTTAAAAATTCCACAATAAATTTCATTTCTAATTCTACGATGAGTATTTACGAGATACTTCTGTAATTCTATTCTTTAATAGATAGCCTCAAAGCGATCTATTGTTTATTTTCCAATTGCCGATTTTGTTATAAAATATTGAAAAAGCGATAGCTGTATAGTTGTCAGCTTGGGTACTACGCTGTTGCGAGTCCCATATACTAGCAAGTATAGGTATTAGTTACCGTAAGCTAGTTGTAGCATTTTACATGATAGTAAATGCCTACATCTTTGTGCATAAAGATGCCTAAGATTATATTGAAAATAATTTAATTACACTTATTATAAGTAATTGACTTACAATTGACTGTGTTTCAAATTATTATTGAAACATTATTAGTAAGTTAAATATAAAGGCTATTTATAGTATTAGTAGATAAAGTAGAACGCAGCCTCACTTTAAGTACTTGATTTGGCATAGCGTTTGAAATTTAGTGAGTAGTTATTGTATAATGATCAATCAAAAACTACAATTACTAAAGTATTTATTCTTCTCTTTTCTATTATAGTCCACACACAGCAATTTCAGCCTGGAAGCACACAATTAGGTTGAGTTTTTAATTTTGAGCGTGAACTCAAAAAATAATTCAAAACTCCTTAACTTCCTTATGAGGTTGTAATCATAATTTCACTTTATTTCTTTAACCTTAATTCATTTTTCTAACAAATTGTAATCTTATGGAAAAAACGAATTTTACTTCGTATTCGTACGGAAAGCTACAAAACATTGGACGTTGTTGTCTTATGCTTTTAGTCTTTGCCTTTACGAATTTTGTGGCACAAGCCCAAACCGAAATCCTCTTTGATGGAGGTGAGGTTGAGACGGTTTCAGCAGCAGCTAGTGATTGCTCTGTGACGTCTATTCCTTTTTATGATGCAGCTGGTTCTGCTGCTCCTTACAGTGACAAAGGTACAGGTACTATGGAGTCCTTTACTGTTACTGGTCCTGGTGTAATGACTTCATCCTTAGGGGTTAAGTTTGACTTACTTGTATTAAATGGTGATGTACTTGATGTTTTTGACGGTGTCGATGATACTGCGCCTTCATTAGGTTCTTACACTGGAACTGTTGTGCCTTTAGGAGGAACAGCGGTTGAACTTGCTTCTACTTCTGGTTCTTTAACATTCAGATTGACTTATGACGATTTAAGTAATGCTGAAGGTTGGGAAGGTAGTATTGCAGTTAGTCAATTTACACCATCTGTAACTGTAAGTGCTGCTGGCTCAATTGCTATTGCTGATTGTAATGCAACTATTCCTGCAGTGCCAGTTGCTACAACTTACGATTGTGGAACACCTGGTAACCCTGCTTATACACAAGTTGTGAAATTAAACGGTGTTGCTGTACCATTTTTAGATGGTGTTTCTGATGTAGATGGTGACGGTGATTCTGATGATGACGATATTGTACCTGCTACTGGTACTGGTATTGCAGCTGGAGCAGCTATTAGTCTTCCTGCTGGATCAGCTTTAATGGTTGGTGACAACGAGGTTTGTGTAGATGTTATTTACACTGATCCTGCTGGTGCTATGACTGTTAAAGCAACTGATTGTGCTGATATTTCTGTTAACACTCCACCTTTAGCTTGTAATAACAACTTAAACATTGGCCTTGATGGCGATTGTTCTGTAGTAATTACTCCAGATCTATTATTAGAAGGTTGTGATAACGGTGTTTACGAAATCACTTTAACATTAATTCAAGCTGATGCTGATTTGATGTTCCCTGTGATCGTTCCTGTTGGTAATGGTACTGACGCAGTGACAGTTGGTACACCTGGTCGCTACCGTTATTCTATTCGTTCTGGTGATAACTCTTGTTGGGGTTTCTTGAACCTAGAAGACAAGCAAGGACCAGTTTGTGCTCCTGCTGGAGATAGAGAATTACGGGTAGTTTATGACCGTGATTGTGATGGTGATTTGACTAATGGTAATGGTTCTGCTCAATTAACAAC
>JBGCFJ010000602.1:0-6734 GCA_045106885.1 Saprospiraceae bacterium | reverse complement strand
CCCCCATAATCCTCTAGGAATTACATTCGCGGGTACAGCTCCCCAGGCATGATTCCAATCTAAATTCTTTTTATATTCATAATCCCAGGCTTCCAAAGTAATTGTCGAACCAACGCGAATCATGTTATACCAGCCTCTCTTTGCTTTACTAGCCATTAATTCTAGCGCATAATCTGCTTCCCCTGCGTTATATAGACCATCCATTAAAAATTGTGACCCATAAACACTACATGCCATCCCTCGGGACTTTACAAAATCTACAACAGAATTAAAATGTTCTTCTGGCACTAAACCAAATGCCAGCGGCATCATATTAGCATGTAAAGAGGCATGGTCTGTACCAATGCCATCTACATATACACCACGTTCTTTGTCAAACATTTGTTCATTGACTGCTTTCTTTGCTTTAGCTGCTCTTAATTCGAAATCTAAAACCTCTTGAGTCTTGCCTAGAATTTTGGCAAACTCTGCCATAATCTTCATATTTTCATAGAAAAATGAATTTATCACCGTACTGTAAGGCTTAAACACGAAACCATCACGTTCTCCTTTATTTCCACTATTCATAAAATTAGCACTTGGCCAATCAACAATGTCCGTCAATGGTTTTCTATATCCTGGTTTAAAACCAAGTTTATACATAAATTCCTCCGTAACTTTTGTTGAGGTAATTAGGCCATCTTCATTAGATAATTCGTAAAGTGTTTTATGTTTTAAATCTTCATAATAGCGTTCTATAAGCTCCGAATTACCAGTATACATATAGTCTGCATATATTAAAAGGGCAACATGTTGCTGCCATTCTGTTGGCCATGTAGGATTTTCCATAAAATACTCTATGGTACGTCTTCCTATGGCAAACTCCCTATCGGTTGTATAGTGGCTCAACTGATTTAAATAGGCGTCTGCCTCGTAAGGAATACGTTCCCTGTCTCCATCTACATACAAACCAGAAAAGGTGGTGGCTTTTATAGAATATTTACATAAATCCCAAACCTGGTTTAAAATATCATTATCACTTGTAAAACTACTAGCGGTATCATCCCAGTAACTAGTATACCTAAGTTGCTCAAAATCTTCACCTTTCAAAGTGGTTTTGGCACCTTCAACTTCAGCGTACCTGAAGGGTAGAATTACTGGAAAATTTTCAGGTAGTGGAATGGCTTTGCTTGGTCCCTTAAAACGTTTATCGGGAACTGGAGCAATTTCAATCTGGTACTTGGTTTTTTCGGGTTTAACATCTACCTTAATTTCTTGATATCGTATGTTACTCTTAGCAGGAGGCGTTCTATTTACATTTCCTTGGTCATCTATCATCTCACCAATTCTAAAGGTTAATGTATGTGGTTCTTTGGCCTCATAGTTAAAATCTATAGTTGCAAAGGCGGCCTTTTCAAAGTCCATAAAATAGGAATCGCCCCTTTTTTCAAACAATATTGGCTTTACCTTTGTGGTTACAAACTTGTTTTCTGTCGAAACGATATAGCTATCGCTCTTCCCTGTCGTGAACGTTTGTGTTTTGGAGTAGTTTACCAATCTATTATCCTCATCCCAAATTCTAACTTTCCAATAATAAGTCTTGCCAATTTCCAATGGGTTCCCTGTGTATTCAACATCTGTAGATTCCGCTGAGGCCACTCGTTTGCTATCCCAAACATCGCCATTGTTTGCATCGATAATGGCTTTATCTGAGGCCAATAAAATTTGATAGGCAGATTGAAATTTTGATGCTAATGGAACGGTCCAACCGAACTCTGGGTTTAAATCGAAGATTTCGACCTCGGTATCTGGAGACCTTATTAACTCTACGGACAGATTAGTGGGGCCCGCTTTATAGGCATCACTATTCTTTTCGATTAATCTATCTGTAGACTTTCTGAACGTATGCAGTTTTTGCACATAGGCTGGGTCTTTTGCAAGGTTGTTGATTTCTTGGGGGTCTTTCTTTAAATCATAAAGCTCCTCTGTAGTTTTATCATTAATGTACCTGAAATATTTCCAATCCTTGGTACGTACGCCTTCACTTGGAGGGATATTTTCAAACTCCCAAATATGCTCTATCAATGCCGTATCTCTGCCCCACTCTTTTTTTGCTTTTTTTACCAATGGCATTAGACTTTTTCCGTGCCAAGTATCAGGTGCTTTTACCCCTGCTAAGTCTGCAATCGTAGCGGGAACATCCACATTTAAAACCATCGCATCACTATCCTTCTGCTTTTTTAAACGAGGGTCATACACCAACAAAGGCACTCGTACCGAATTATCATACATCAACCATTTTCCAGCTAACTGTCGTTCCCCGAGAAAGTACCCATTATCCCCCATTAAGATTATCACCGTATTTTTATCCAAACCTTTTGCCTTCAATTTAGTTCTAATCTTACCAATTTCTGCATCAATCCCCGCTATCATTCGATAATAACCTTTCACGCTATGTTGGTATTTTTCGGGGGTGTCATAACGCCATTTCCAACGAGTTCGATTAAATCCCGCTCTAACGAATTCGGGTAATTTGTCAAAATATTTGTCGTCACTTTTGTCAGCTTTAGGAACTGTTTTATTGGCTAGGATTTTATCATTTTCAGTTTGCCAAAAGTACTGGTCTTCCGCAGGGTCATGGGCATGAGGCGCACTAAAATTGAGCATTAAGCAAAAAGGACTATTTGTCTCTTTTTTATCCAAAAATTCTAAGGCTTTGTGCCCCGTATATCTCGTTAAGTGAACGGAGTCCTTATCAATCGTTTTGTAATAGTAGCCTCGTTTATCCTTAAAAGCATTATTTCTATCATACAGTTCATAATCAGAAAAATCGAACTTTTCTGCATCGTATCGAACCCCATATTTGCCATAGAAAGCAGTTTGGTAACCAGCCTCTTTTAATAATTTGGGGTAAGCATTCGACATATATTCGTCTCGAATATTTCCTGTTTGAAAATTAAAACGATGAGTCCGCTCATATAAACCTGTCAACAAACTGGCTCGACTGGCTGCACAAATTGGCGTAGTTACCATCGCATTTTTAAAGAAAGTGCCTGATTTTGCCAATTTATCCATTTCAGGGGTATGGGCTAATTCGTTGCCCACATAACCAAGAGCGTCAAACCGTTGGTCATCCGTCAAGATAAAGATGATATTAGGCTTTTCTGATGTTTGAGCATTTAGGGGTATATACCAAAATGTAAGTACGTAGATGATAAAAGTAAACTTATACATAAAAAGGAGTTGATTTAGTATTTTCTTCTCTTGGAAATGGTTGAAATTAAAATATTATCTCCAAGAAAAAGGACAGGCAAACATAAAAATTTTAAAATAGGTAACTATCCTGTACTATTAGGTGTGAACATTTACTTCTTTTTAAAAATCTATTTCTCCCCCTAAAGTACAGGATACTAAAAAGGATTGCTATCTTTATTTTGCAGTGTAAAAGATGAGGGATGTAATACTGTAAGAAAAAATCATCAAGAAAATCCGAAAATTGTAAAATAAAAATGCTTATACTTCTCACACATTGGATTTTAGAACTAACAGGAAAATTCCATCCTTTATTGGTACATTTTCCAATAGGTTTACTAATTGGAGCGTTTGTTCTAGAAAGCTTTACTCGTTTTCAAAAGAAAGCGGTTAATTATGCAGGCATGGTCTATTTAGGCGCATTTTCTGCTTTAGTAGCTGCTATCATGGGGCAGCTGTTAGCGCAGTCAGGAGATTATGGCGGAGAACTTTTGAATCAGCATCAATGGTTAGGTTGGGGAACGGTCATCTTGTCTGCAATAACCGCCTTACTCTATTGGAATCGAGAAAAAATAGCCAATTGGATACCACTTTTGTCCTTAGGTATTACTTGTATAAGCGTAAGTTTTGGAGGGCATTTTGGAGCAACGATTACCCACGGTGAAGATTATCTAAAGATAGCAGATACTTCAAGAGAAAATAAGGCTAGTGCTCCTACTAATATTGCCAAATGGACACAACAAGACAGTTTTACTACGGAACAATTAGGCGCATTAAATTTGGAAGTACGAGCAATTTTTGCCCACCATTGCTACCAATGTCATAGTACCGCTAAAAGTAAAGGTGGCTTAGCGTTGGACAATGAGGAAAGCGTATTCGCAGGTGGTGACTCAGGCCCTGTTTTAGTACACGGAGCAGCCCATGAAAGTGAATTAATTCGTCGGCTCAAACTTCCAAAAACGCATGAGGAAGTGATGCCCAAAAAAGGAAAAGTTTTACCAACAGAGGCCATTGAACTCATCGAAGTTTGGATTAATCAGGGAGCAATCTGGGCAGATGCAAGTTTAAAGATTTTTCGGGAGGCACCGATAACCTTAGAAAAACCTATTGTCCCTCCCAAAACGGCCAACTTGAGCCACCCAATAGACCGTTTTGTGAATCAATATTTTCAATCTAAAGGGATTCAATGGCAGCCAGTTATTGAGGATAGTCGCTTTATAAGACGAGCATATTTGGATATTACAGGATTACTGCCACCTCCCGTTGCTGTGGAAAACTTTCTACAAAATCAGGCATATGATAAACGGGAGCAACTAATTGAAAAACTATTATCTGATAAAGAAAATTATACGCTCCATTGGATGAGTTTTTGGAATGATTTATTACGAAATGATTATTCTGGACCAGGTTTTATTACCAAAGGTCGAAAACAAATTACCAATTGGTTATACGAATCGCTGCAAACGGATAAGCCTTATAATCAAATGGTAGCAGAATTGGTTAATCCAACGGAGGAATCTGAAGGCTTTATAAAAGGGATTCAATGGCGAGGAACGGTCAATGCTAGTCAGCGAGTGGAATTACAAGCTGCTCAAAATATCTCGCAGTCGCTTTTAGGACTGAATTTAAAATGTGCCTCTTGTCATAATAGCTTTGTCAATAACCTTACATTGGAACAAGCTTATGGTTTTGCTAATATTTTTGCGGATTCTACCTTAGAAATCTATCGTTGTGATAAACCTACTGGTAAAGTTGCCAAAACTAGTTTTGTTTATCCCGAATTGGGCGAAGTGATGGCAGATAGCTTGGTGGACCGACTTCGGCAATTAGCGGAGATTATTACCCAACCTAAAAATGGCAGCTTGTACAGAACGGTAGTTAATCGTTTTTGGGATAAATTATTTGGTAGAGGCATTATTGCCCCCGTAGATGAAATGGATAAGACGGCTTGGAATCAAGAACTATTGGATTGGTTAGCTGCTGATTTTATCGAAAATGGCTATAGTTTACCTAAGCTACTAAGCACTATCATGACCTCAAAAGCTTATCAACTCCCTGCCGTAAAATACGAATCCCCACTATATATCACGGCTGAAAACTTTGAATTTAGAGGGCCAACTCCCCGAAGGTTAACTGCGGAACAGTTTGCGGATGCAGTTAGTCAAACCATCAGCCCCTTATATCATGGTGTAGCGTATTTACCTAATAATCCTCCTTTTCCTGCGCAATGGATTTGGTATCAGGATTATGAGTTAGAAAGACGAAGTCTACCCAAACCTGGCAACCGATTTTTAAGAAAGCGTTTTGATTTAGATAAAAGTAAAACCATTCAATCAGCGGAAGTTTTAGTGACCGCTGATAATACTTTTGAATTTTATTTAAATGAACAAAAAATAGGGGAAGGAACAGATTGGCGTCAAGTACAAAAATATGAACTAACTCCCTCTGTTTTGAAACAACAAAATATTATTGCCATCAAAGGAAATAATACAGGTATGATTGCTAATCCAGCAGGCTTATTATTTGCCTTGCGCATTACTTTTGAAGATGCGACCCAACAGTTTATTTATTCGGATAAAAGCTGGTTAGCTTCCAATCAAAAACCTACTGATGATTGGAAAAATTTAGCTTATCCAACAGATGACTGGGAAAAAGTAGCTCGAAAAAATGCCGCTGATTCCTATTGGGGAAAATTACCAGAGTTTGCTTATGAAAAGCAATCTAGCAAAAAAGAAAACGTCAGAGCTGCCTTAGTTAAATTAGACCCTTTTATGAAAACATTAGGTCGGCCTACTCGGGAAAATGTAGCCACTACCAGAGATGCCAATGCCACTCTATTACAAGCAATGATGCTGACCAATAATGATTTTTTATACCAGAATATTCAAGCGGGTGCCAGCAAATTATTAGCACAAAACCAATCAGATATAATCCTCACAATGAATCAATTTTATAAAAATACGTTAGGCCGATTACCTACCCAGCAAGAACGAAATTTAATTAAACGTCAACTAGAAGATACCAATAAAGAGGAGGTAATGGAAGATTTGATATGGTCGGTATTGGCTTTGCCAGAATTTCAGTTTTTATAAACCTAAAATAGAGAACATAGATGCGAGAATAAAGATAGTCATCTTCCTACTATAAAATACACAAACAATTGGAGAATGAACAATAGTAATGACCTAAATCGTCGCCAATTTCTGCAAAAAATGCAACAAGCAAGCCTTGCTGCGATGGGAGCATCCGTTGCTACCCTACCCTTTTTATCTAGCTGTAATAATAATAGCAGTAATGCAACTGCTGATGCTGTTATTTTACTTTGGATGGCAGGTGGAATGGCACATACAGAAACCTTTGACCCTATGCTATATACGCCGTTTGAAAAGGGAATGGAGAGTAAAAAAGTGATTAGCACTTTTCCTAAAGTGCCTACTATGCTGGATGATGTCTTTTTTTCGGAAGGGCTAGAAAATATTGGCCAAATAATGGATAAAGGCACC
>JBGCFJ010000601.1:0-3555 GCA_045106885.1 Saprospiraceae bacterium | reverse complement strand
TTATAATTGATTGAAATTAATATATAAAGCTGCTTTTGGAACTTAAAATATTGCAAATCAATGACTTACAATCAAGTTTTATTAAAAATAATGAATATATAGTATTGATAATCAATTATTTATGAACTGCGAAACTTAAGTTGTTAAAAAAAAGGTAACTAATTCCCTTCAAATAATTTCAGGTTCCGCTTTAACCTTCCTCCGATTTATCCTATATTCCCCCATTTTATTAATACTTGGAAAGACGTAATCAAAAATGGCCCATCCACAATACAGCAATTATACTATCATCTACAATCTCAAAGAATACACCAAAGGACTGTATTTACCAACTGCTTTTGTGGCAAGCATGGACAGAAACGATGTACTCAAATATATCGAAAAGAAAGTTAGTGAGCATAGTTTTAAAGATTACCGAATTGAATTAACGCCGACCATTCAACGAGCATTGGCGATTATTGAGCGATTGACTTTACCAAACCTTGAAATAAAATTTAATCCCAAGAAGAAAAGAAAGCTCAAGCCGCTATTAGAATTGATGCAGGAAGACCGAGCGGTCAAGAAATCTATTGAAGGGTACATTTATCGAGAATTAGATGGTTTGCTGAGTTTGATTGTCGAAAATGAATTGGTGCTAACTTGGGATATTGAGAAAAAAGTTTTGATAAAAGATATGCGGGTACATATCGCCGAAGATGAGTTAAAACCACATTTATCTTTTGTCAAAACAGACCAAAAGGTGTTATATAATTTACAATTGTCTAACAACGAAGGACAATGGCAAGTTCAAGACAAACAAGTAATACCGATTACCAATATGCCTGCTTGGGTGTTTGTCGATTATCAGTTATATAAAGTGCCGCATATTAAGGGCTTAATGTTACGGCCTTTTCAGACGAAAGAAATAGTCGTCATTCGGGCAGATTTTATTAAAACTTATTTTGAAAATTTTATTGTAAAAATTGCCTCCGAGGTAGAAATGACCACGGTGGGATTTAAGGTGATTGATGATAATCAATTACAGTATTGCCAATTAGAATTACTCGATGATATTTTTACAAAAACGTATGGTTTAAAAGTAGATTTTGTTTATCCAGGGGTGACTTTTGGTTGGAAGGATAGCAGCAAACGGCGGTCAGGTTTAAAATTTGACAAAGACGAAGTTATTATTACTAGAGTCAATCGAGATGCGGAGGAAGAAAAAAGGTGGATAGACCAATTAAAGTCCTTCGATTTGGTTAACCAAATAGGAAGTTATTTTACTCAAAATGACATCGTTAAAGTGCCGTCATTATTTAATTGGTTAGCCCAAAATGAAGGTAAATTAGAAAAGGCGGGTTTTAAAGTAATTACACCAAGTTTAGAAGGCAAAGCTTTAGTATTAGCTGTCCCAAAAATCAGTTTTGATAATACGGAACAAGTCAACGATTGGTTTGATATTCGAGGAGTGGTAGAAGTAGGCGATTTTAAGATTGCTTTTAAAAAGATAGCGTTATACATTAAAAAAGGCGATAAATTTTATCCTTTGCCCAATGGCAAGTATTTTCTAATTCCAGCCGAATGGTTTACTCGATTTAAAGGATTATTGCGATTCGCCAATTTAAAAGGAGATAAGCTTAAATTGGCAAAAAGCCAGTATACTTTATTAGAAGAATTGGGGATTGATGTAGGCGGGGCTTTAGAAAAAGATTTTACAGAAATTGAGTACGAACCTTCTAAAAATCTAAAAGCGACCTTACGCCCTTATCAATTGGATGGTGTAAAATGGATGGTCGGACATTATCAAAATGACTTAGGCGCTTGTCTCGCTGATGATATGGGCTTGGGAAAAACCCTACAAACCATAGCAGTTTTACTATACGCCAAAGAGCAAAAATCCAACTCAAAACTGGCAACTGGTAACTCGCAACCGTCAACCGACAACTCACAACCGACAACTGTCAACCAACTCGACCTCTTCCAAACTGCCACCTATCCAAATGACATCTACCAACCACTAACCTCCATCATTCTCCTACCCGCCTCTTTAGTTTTTAACTGGGAAAGAGAAATCAAAAAATTTGCGCCTAGTTTGATGGTCTATAAGCATA
Source organism: Saprospiraceae bacterium (assembly GCA_045106885.1). Lineage (GTDB taxonomy): Bacteria > Bacteroidota > Bacteroidia > Chitinophagales > Saprospiraceae > JAFMDF01. Next base: position 1,465 of record JBGCFJ010000601.1, on the reverse strand, counting down.
TTGGGCCAAAGCGGCATAAATCCGAAAAATTGGTGCGTAGTTTTGATGTGATTTTAACGACTTATCAAACAGCTTTGCGAGATATTGATTTGTTAAAAACCATTGAATTTGAGTATATTGTTTTAGACGAAAGTCAGCAAATAAAAAATAAAGATTCTAAGATTTTCAAGGCAACGAATCAGTTGCAAGGGCAGCATAAAATTTCTTTGAGTGGTACGCCGATTGAGAATTCCTTGTCTGACCTTTGGTCGCAAATGGAGTTTATTAATCCTGATTTATTAGGCGGTTTTCGTTTTTTCAAAGAAGAATTTATCAAGCCCATTGAGAAACTACAAGACGAGGATAAAAAGGAGTTGTTGCAAAAAATGATAAAGCCTTATCTACTGCGTAGAACGAAAGAAGCCGTTGCTAAAGATTTACCTGAATTGACGACAAAAGTGTTCTATAGTACGATGACGCCTGAGCAGAAAAAACGCTACGAAAAAGAGAAATCTGCAGCAAGGAATTTCCTCTTAGATAACTTTAATGGCGAAGATGGCAAATATCAATTTAAGGTATTGAGTTCTTTAACCAAACTCCGTCAATTAGCCAATCATCCTGTTTTAACTCAAGCCAGTTATCAAAACGAATCAGGTAAATTCAAAGACGTTTTAGAGCATTTAGAAGTCATTCATAAAGGTGGACACAAGACCTTATTGTTCTCTTCTTTTGTCAAACATTTAGATTTATTTAAACATCATTTTGAGCAAAATAAACAAGGTTTTTCTCGTTTGACAGGGGAATTAACGCAGAAAGCACGAAAACAACAAATTGACCAATTTGAAAATAATGCCGCCATTCAATCTTTCCTCATTTCCATCAAAGCAGGTGGTACAGGATTGAATTTAACAGCAGCCGATTATGTCTTTATTCTCGACCCTTGGTGGAATCCTTCGATTGAAAGACAAGCAATTGCTAGAGCGCATCGAATTGGGCAAACTAAACGGGTGTTTGCCATTAAATTTATTACCAAAGATAGTATTGAAGAGAAAATTTTGAAGTTACAGGAACGTAAATCTAAACTAGCAGAAGATATTATTGAAGGGAAAAGCGGAATGTCTTTTTCTAAGGATGATGTGCGCTTTTTATTGAGTTAACTGCTTTATTTTTTCACCACGGAGGTACAGAGTTCATAGAGTCCACAGCGTTTTTTTTGACGAGTATAGTTTGGTATTTACCATGTAGTCATTTAAGCTCATGTAGTTTTTGGGATTACGTTAGTTAAAATGATGATTAATCTCTTTTTGCTAAAAAGACACTTGGAGGTCTTGAAAACGCTCCAAGGTAGGCTGTTCAGAATTATGGATAAATCCAAAAAAAGCACTCCACATTTTTAGTTCCTAAAAAAGAAGTAATTTATTTTTTAGTGAAATTTCAGTTTAGTTTATTTCTTTTTATCATACAATTTTTGTATTTTAAAAAGGAG
>JBGCFJ010000600.1:0-7555 GCA_045106885.1 Saprospiraceae bacterium | reverse complement strand
GTGAGCATTAGCTTGATCGAAATTATTAACTGTAATAGTATTTTGTCCAAATAAAAAGGAAAAACAGAGCAACGAAAAAACAATAAAAAATATCTTTTTCATTATTGGTAATTTTGATAAAATAAAACTCAAATACATTTGCTTCTAAAGCCATGTAAATCAGTAAAATCGAATATTTATATTTCTCAAAAACAATCAATATTTAAAATTATCTAGTTTTTGAAGGTAAAATTTTGTTTAAAAAAACACATTGGCATTAAGGATTAAGATGCAAAATAAACACACCCCTAAAACTACCCAATACCATCAAAAAAAAAAAATACGATTTTCTCCAAAAACACCATCAAAATCTATATTTTCTAAATTTAATCAGTTGGCAAAAAACAACACAATCACCTAATAATCATATATTTAAAAAATAAAATTTAATTAAAAAGCATATTCATTTCACACCTTAAAAAGCATAAATTACACAAGCAAAAAGCGCTGAAATAAGCATAAAAAAATCGCCTCCATTCAAAAATTCATAAAAAATGTAGAAAAAACCTATATTATTTATACCTTCCGTCCAAACAAAAAATTGCAGTCCAACAAGTTTTATGAAAAAAGGAAAGTTTATAGCGTTAGTACAAACGTTAGACAAAAAAGAAGTAAAGACATTCACCAATTATTTACATGGAAATTATGGTGCAAAAACCCAGTTATTATTGGTTTATGACTATGTCCTCAAACATGTTAAAAAAAATCAATTAGTTCAACTACAAACCGCATTGGTCGAAAAGAAATACTTCACCAATAAAGGAATTGCGCCTGTAGTCGTCACTAACAAATTATCCAAATTGAGCCAGTATCTGATGGAGTTTTTGTTATGGGAAAAAATGAAGCAGGAAAAAGACCGAATTGAGGTTCAAAAGATGGAATTGGAGATACTGAAAGAACGGCAATTAACTGACCGATTTTATAAAGGTGTTAAGAAAGCCATTAAAAAATTTGAGCAAACCACCTCAAGTTGGCAGGATTTAAACTTATTATATTTACATGAATTGAATGCTTATAATTCGGATGGGAATCAGTACAAACACAATCGGTTAGATGCAGCTATGCATCATTTAGACAATTTTTATGCGACTTTTAAATTAAAATATGCCTTCCAACTACTCAATCGCAGTAAAATATTGGAAGAGCAGCATAAAATTTGGTTATTCGAAGCCGTTAAAACTTATGCTCAACAAGCTGATTCAGCACAAAATCCCTATCTACATTTATATTATCTGATTATACAACTTTTGGAAACAGAGCAATGGGAAACCTTCTTAAAATTAGAAAATCATTTTTACCATTTTTCTTTCGAGAAAAAATCAGAACAGCTAATATTATTGACTATTTTGGTTAATTTCTTAATTAAAACTTATAGAAATGGGCAGATAGAAAATGCAGCTAGAATTTTTGAGTTGCATGATTTTGGTTTAAAAGAAAGGCTAATGATTTCGAATAATACCTTTCCTCCAATGCCATTTAAAAACATAGCGGCAATAGCTTGTATTTTAGGAAAATTTGATTGGGCGAAAGCTTTTTTAGAAGAATGGGGCCCAACCCTTCCTAGTTCTTTTAAAAAAGATAATCATTATTATACCAAAGGGCTGATTGCATTTGCGGAAAAAGACTATCAACAATGCTTGCTTCATTTTCAAGAAACCAATCTGCAAAACCACTTTTATAGTATGGAAGTTAGAACGATGGTTATTAGGGCACAGTTTGAACTAGGTTACCTAACCAGTACGACTTATGCTTGTAATGCTTACGAAAAGTATTTAAGAACCAACAAATCCGTTAACAAAAACCATATAATTGCTGGACTCAATTTCATTAAAATAATGCGTGTTTTAATCAAAAAAGCACCAATTGATAAAATTACTAAGTTGCTTGATGAACTATCTCCTATTCAAGTAAAAGCATGGTTTTTGAATAAATTTAAAGACGAAGCAATAGAATAAATGCAATCCCCTAATTGAATATTTCTATGGTTAAAATCTTTCGCCCTCCCCCATCCTCCATTACTAAAAAAAAGCCTTTAGTTCTGTATTTTTTCGCAAATCCGACCTAAAGGTCGGTGACAGGAAAGCCTAAAGGCTTTACTACCAGTTGTCCACAACTTAAATTACTTAAGCGCATGGTGCATTTTCTCTTCTAATACTTCGATTTTCTTAAATAAATCTTTCTCCGAAGCATCTGCTAAAAAATCAGCATCTTCTCTTGCCAAAGTATAAGCAACAGTTTGTCCTGCTGCACCCCCATCGTAATATTCTTATTTTTATCTCCCAAAGTCACATTACCAAAGCCAAAACCAAAGGAAGTATTATCAAAATCATTCCCAAAAGTAGTCCCTACTAAAGCACCAACACCTAGATTAACTTTATCTGATTCTACTAGTATGGTCAGCTTTCGTGTTACCCAAATAGGAGAAGTCGTACCACCACCAAATAAAAATAGCGGTACCGTACCTAAACCTATAGAAAAATTATCAGTAACTCCCACATCAATATTATTGACCAATATCCAAGCATTTTGATAAACGGCTTCTCCCTTTTTCAAGCTATAAGCACTATTTCGTAAAAAGTAACGATAAGCCATTCGATTTTCTGCCCATAAAAGTCCATTCCTCGTCAAAAAACTCCATGTTCTCTATGAACTCTGTCTCTCCGTGGTGAAAAATTGAAAATTTCCACTTTCTTTGTGGTATGAAGCAAAGCATCCAACAACAATACAAAGCAACCCTCCACTATTTATATACGCAACTCCCTATGTTTCAAAAAGTAGGTGGTGCGGCATTTAAAAAAGATTTGTCCAATATTATCAGACTTTGCAACCATTTGGGGCATAATTATCAACATTTTCCAAGTATTCATATTGCAGGCACCAATGGAAAAGGGTCTACAACACACCTAATTGGGGCAATGCTACAAGCAAGTGAGCTCAAAGTGGGCTATTATACCTCTCCTCATTATAAAGATTTTAGAGAACGGATTAAAATTAACGGGCAGTTAATGTCTAAGCGATATGTTGTAGATTTTGTAAAGAAACATAGTGCTATTTTTGAAAAAGTTCGGCCTTCCTTTTTTGAAATTACAGTAGCTATGGCGTTTGACTATTTTGCTCAAGAAAAAGTGGATGTTGCGGTAATAGAAACAGGCTTAGGGGGCAGATTAGATTCGACCAATATTATTACGCCTCTATTGTCAGTCATTACGAATATTAGTTATGACCACCAGCAATTTTTAGGAGATACGCTACCTCAAATTGCCAGTGAAAAAGCAGGTATTATTAAACCAAATATTCCTGTCGTTATTGGCGAGACTCAGAAAGCAACTAAAGCAGTCTTTGAAACAACCGCACAAAAAAACAATGCGCCTATTACCTTCGCAGATAAAAACATTTCGGTCATAGAAAAGGCAATTCAAGCACATCATACCGTTTATTATGTCAAAGGCAGACCTCATAATTTTAATCATCTTGCCGTAAATTTAATGGGCAATTATCAGCAAAAAAATATCACAACTGCTTTGCAGGCGATTGCTACCATCAATAAAAATGCCCTATTACCAACTATTACGCCCTCCGCCATTCAAGCAGGATTAAAAAATTTAAAGGCTTTAACTTATTTTTTAGGTAGATGGCAACAACTAAGCGAAATCCCCACAATTATTTGCGACAGTGGACACAATCAAGCAGGCATCCAACAAATACTACAACAATTGGAAAAAATGCCTTATGAACAATTACATTTTGTCTTAGGAATGGTCAATGACAAGGCTATTGATAAAATTCTAAAAATGTTGCCGACCAATGCCCGATACTATTTTGTCAAGGCGGATATTCCTAGAGGTTTGGATGCTAATAAATTAAAAGCAAAAGCAGCCATTTATGGTCTAAAAGGTCGGAAATATAGTTCGGTAAAAAATGGTTTAAAAGCAGCAAAAAGAAACGCAGAAAAGAAGGATTTGATTTTTGTAGGTGGCAGTACCTTTGTGGTAGCGGAGGTGGTGTAAACGGGTAGTACAGACTTCAACCTGTTCCGTTCGGTGACCTTCAGTTCGGCGTGTCATCGGATGCCTAAAGCACTACAAACCAAGCAGGATAAATTCTGCGCTACCAGCAAACTGTTAAAATGACAATTTTTGTACATTTTCTCAATTAGCACAAGAATTATATTTTATTTTTTTTGATATAAAAATCCTTTCTATAACTTTGTGGGCATATAGTACTATGATTGCTGATTTTAGTGGCAACAATAGAGCGTCAGCTAAAAAACTGATATTTTTTAGAGGTCAGAAGTCAGACCGAAAATTGAAATTTTCTGTCAGAAGTCAGATTAAACATAGGCAGCCAACTGAATGTCAGAAGTTTACATTTATTCAATCTGACTGCTGACAGTTTCTGTAATAAACGGTCTGACTGCTCACTTCTTTCTAGGTATCAATTTTCTTTCTGATTATCCAAACTTTCGCAACTGACAATAATTCATTCTTTGTTCACAATTGTATTTAGTGAAAAAAAAAAGCGTTAGTCACTTTTTAAAATGACTAACGCCTAACAAATTATAATCCCATGAACATATCCAAAATAAATCTTTATATCAATAAGGAGTAAATTTGGAGAAAAAGAGCAAGCCAACTTAGTGGCTTGCCGATTACAACAAATTATAATCCCATGAACATTTCAAATTGTGTGCGGCAAATAATGCCTGCTTGATAAAAACGTTACTAGCTATTCAATTATTATCTTCAATTAGAATATCTATCTCTTTCTTTCCACTTTTGCCAGTTTTTATCAATTGGAGAGCAACGCTTTTGTATGCTCTATATATTTAAATTAAAAATCTTATCTTTTTGAGTAATTTTAGAAAATCCCGTCAATCCTGTAAAGAAAGTATGAATGTTAGCAAGGCATTCTAAATCCCACTAAAGAGTGCCTTGCCAACTTCAAATCCCATGAACATATCCTAAAATTATTAGCTAATCTTTTATTAGCTTTTGCGATAAATAATTATCACATTACAAATATGCAAACGAATTAAGGTTATTCAAAAAACAAAAATAAGTTATTGTGATTAAAAAAAATATAAAAAAATAATCAAAAAACAACTAATTATCTAAAAATCAATTAATTAAAAATTAACAAAATTAAAATTGTGAATAAAAAGAAATTTAAATATTAAATTATTTGCTAATTTCTTCCAAAAAAAAATAAAATAAATCGCTTTATAGCCTTAATAACCTATTTTTCCATCAAAAAAACCCTTACCAAAATAGGTAAAGGCTCTTTTATTTTTTGCTAAAAAAAGTAATTTTACGCCATTTCTAACAGACCAGGTTGAGTTATCTTTTCATAATGACCAATAATTGTTTCATTAGGAATAATAGCACCTTCTTTTATTATTATAATTCCATTTCTAATACAATAATCTTTGGTTTCTATATCTTGTAAACCTTTCCCTCCTTTGATAATTACATGATTACCGATAGCGCAGTTTTTATCAATAATAGCCTCTTCGATATGGCAGTTTTCACCAATCCCCAAATGAGGAGGATACCCCGTCACTTTTTTGATAGCAATATCTTCTAAAGATTCGTATTTATCAATGCCCATAATAATGGCATTTTTAATATAAGTATTGCTTTCAATTCTTGCTCTCACGCCAATAACGGCATTTTCAATAGTTGCTTCCTCAATGATATTTCCTCCTCCTAGAATGACATTATCTAAAATCGACTTTCTTATTTTAGCAGGCGGCAGAATTCGGGAATGCGTATAAATTTTTTCTATATTGCTAAATAAATTGAAGGAGGGAATCGGGTCAGTCAAAGCCAAATTCGCTTCCATAAAAGAATCAATCGTACCAATGTCTGTCCAATAATCACCAAAAGCATAACCCGAAACGGTATAATTACCATAGATGGCATTAGGTATAATTTCTTTTCCGAAATCATTTGCTTCTGGATAATCTGCAAATAATTTTAATAAGGCAGCTTTATTGAAAATATAAATCCCCATAGAAGCTAAAAAATGTTTGCCACTTTGTTGGTAAGTTGTTTCAACAGGGGAAGTCCAGTTAGCTAATTTTTCTATAGTCGGTTTTTCTATAAATTTCTCCACTATTCCTTCTTTATTTACTTTCATAATGCCAAAACCAGTAGCATCTTTTGCCGTTACAGGAGTGGTCGCAATAGAAACATCTGCCCCCTTATCGATATGGTCTTCCAACAATTCTCGATAATCCATCTGATATAATTGGTCACCAGAAAGAATTAAGACATGCTCATATTGATGGTTCATCAAGTGCTTCATAGATTGACGAACTGCATCTGCTGTACCTTGAAACCATTCCTGATTGCTGCGAGTTTGTTCGGCAGCTAAAACATCAACAAATCCATTACTAAAATGGTCAAAATTATAACTGTTTTTGATATGTCGATTTAAGGAAGCAGAATTAAACTGGGTCAGTACAAACATGCGTCGAACATCGGAGTTCAAACAATTAGAAATAGGAATGTCAATTAATCGGTATTTTCCTGCGAGTGGGACAGCAGGCTTAGAACGATTTTCAGTCAATGGATAAAGTCGAGAACCAGCGCCTCCTCCAAGAATAAGTGCAATCATGAGTGATAATTAAAGTTTCGGTTTTTAAAAATTGAAATAGTTTCAGATAACCATATAAAAAAGTATAGCTTTACTGCTATTGTTAAGTAATCCCGCTCAATTAATCGGGTAATTTTGTAGCAGCCTTAAGCCATCCCATCCGCTATGCGGTTCGGAATTGACTTTCTTCATGCTATTTTTTACCAAAAAATAAATCCGTAGCGGTGCTCCTGAGGTGTCGGGACAAGTTATGCTTTGATTTTTTGGCAAAAACTATCGAAAAAATTCAAGCTAAAAATTTTACCCGATTAATCAATCCGAATTACTTATTACAGGTGGCCATCCTATAAAAATAGATAAGCAGCTAAAAAATCAATCCTATAAAAAATGATAAGTCAATCTTTAAATCCGTTGAAAAATCTAATCCGTTGGGGTTTAAAGAAATATACCCCAATGGATTTGACGAGCTAAATAAAACATTAAGTTATTTTTTAATATCATTTTTTTAACTGACGCTCTAAAAGTATTAACCGTAAAGCCCCAATGTTTTGGACGTATTTCTGGATAATAGGAACTCCAAAACCATTATCATTGAGATATTGCGGTCAATCTCTAAAAACTCATATTTATCTATATTTCAATATTATACGCATTAAACATTTTTAAGTTATATTATTTTTAAATATTTTATTTACTAATCGAAACAATAAAAAAAGAGGCAAAAAGATAGAAATCTCTTTTGCCTCTTAGCAATCCTAAAAAATTAATTTTTTCTATTTTGACTATACTAGTGGTTCAAGTCATAAAACTTGTGAGAACTTCGTTCTTAAACCACGAGCGCATTTCCAATAACGGTACCATCTGAACAATAACGCCTTTCTTCAAAATAATAATACCATGTCGAATACAATAAATAGGT
>JBGCFJ010000060.1:0-7982 GCA_045106885.1 Saprospiraceae bacterium | reverse complement strand
ACACTCAAAATACTTCTGTTTTGTAATGATATATCTTTTTCGTATTTTGAATTAAGTAAGAGAACAAATACACCTTTTTTTAAGCCTTTTAAAGAGCAAAAAGCTGAGGAACTTTTTTTGGTAGATTGTACAGCCTAGTTTAGGGGTATAAAGGTGATTTGAGTAACATCCTGTTAAATCTTGCATTATCCTGTCTTCTTGTAATTAATCTGAACGCAATGCTTTAATGGGGTCTTGTGCCGCTGCTTTTTGGGCAGGAAACAACCCAAAGACTAAACCTACACTAGCAGCTACACCGAAGGACAATAGAATGGACCAATTAGAGACAATGGTTGGAATATCCGCATAAGAAGCAATAGATTTAGCCGCAACTATCCCTAGAACAATTCCGAGAATGCCGCCAATTAAACTAATAAATATAGCTTCAAAAAGAAATTGTAAAACAATGTCTTTTTGGTTAGCCCCTAAAGAACGACGCACCCCAATTTCCTTGATTCTTTCTAAAACAGAAGCCAGCATAATATTCATAATTCCTATGCCACCAACCAATAACGAAATGCCTGCAATAACTGCTAAAACAAAATTAAACGTCTCTTGGGTTTTCTGTTGTTGCTGTAATAGTAATTCGGGGACTTCTATTTCAAAATCAATTTTTCCGCCATGTTTTCTTTTTAATAATCGCGCCATAATATCCGCCGTGGCTTGTAATTTTTTGGAATCTTTTACCCGAACGACTACTCTATCTAATTGATGGTAATTTTGTGCTGCGTCGCTGGCATCATCCCAATTATTTTCTTTCAAGTCACTTTTGTTAACTAAAGCTCTATTCTTTAATCGTAATAAAGTAGTGGTCACTGGCACATAGATATCTGCATTATAATCTCTAATACCCAAATTTGCTAAACTCTCTTTGGTCGCAATTCGCTTTTCTAAAATACCAATAACGGTCAACCAAACATTTCCACATTTGATTTTTTTCCCAAGTGCACTTCCATCGCTAAAAAACTTTTTTTCTATTGTTTTACCAATAATACAAACGGGCTTACCTTCTTCTTCATGGATAAAATGAAAGGATTTACCTTTTGCTATTTGTAAGTTATTGAGTTCAAAAAAGGTATTTGTTACCCCAATACATCGTCCTTTTTGGTGCTTTCCATCTCGAACAATATTTAAAGGGAGAATAATTTCAGGGCTGATTTCCTCTATAGTCGGAACCGCACTGGCAATGGCATTTACATCCTTAATGGTTAAGCCTGGTGACCAAGGTTTCTTTTCTTTTTTCCCCTGCTGTCCTCCATCTCCTTCTGCATCAGAAGAAATGACACTTTTAACTACAATGTTATTCGTGCCAATCAGTTTCATTTGGTCTAAAATAGATTGTTTGGCGCCTGTACCTATTGCCAGCATTGCTATTACTGCACCTACACCAAAAATAATTCCTAAGGCGGTCAACATAGCTCTTAACTGGTTCGCCATAACGCCTTCTAAGGCTAGATAAAAATTGAAAAGTACTCTTTGCATTCGGTTGACGAGTTGCGAGTTGCGGGTTGCGGGTTGCCCCTAATCTTTAACTCCAATTAATTAAAAACGAATTGTTTTCGAGTTGCCAGTTGCCAGTTACCAGTTATCGGTCAAACAGGTAACTGGTAACAGCAAATCAGTTAAAGAAAATCACATTTCCTCCTCCTCCAGCCGATTGCGGAAGGTCTGTATCTTTAATCAATTTTCGTTTTTCTTCCATTCTTGCCAAACGAGCTTTTTCTCTAGCTTCTTGTTCTAACCGAATTTTCTTTTTAATGGCAGGGTCTAAGGGTTGGAATTTCATATCTTTGGAATTATCAGGCATGGACAAATAGATGTTATCTCCTTCTTGCAAACCAAAATCAACAATCACTTCGTCATTATTAGAAGACCCTGTAATGACTTCTTGTTTTAATATTCGACCTGCTTGGTCTTTAAAAACATAAGGTAGGGAATCACTATATAATGCTTCTAAAGGAATCGCAATAACATCTTGGAGTATATCTGTTACGATTTCATTGCTGGTCGTCATGGCAGGTCTGAGAATGGAGTCAGCACCTAGCATTTCTATATTTACTTCAAATACTTTAGCATCATATTCTCTTAATTCTTCCCCAATATTTGCCACACTAACCACTCTGCCAGTATACGTTTCATCTGGAAATGCATCGATTTGGATGGTTACATCTTGCCCTTTCTCTACATTACTGACATCTACCTCATTGACATAGGTCTTCGACATCATTTCTGACAAATCTGGTAATTCTGCTACCACAGGATTCCAAGACGAAACTTGCGAACCAGCAGCCACTTTTCCTTGCCAAGTTTTAGCATAAATAATCATTCCATCTTTAGGGGCACTAATGGTGAATTCTCCTGCTAACTTGACTAATCTTTCCAGTTTGGTTTTATTCTGTTTTAAATCAGCGTTGATTTCTGCAATTTTAGCTACTGCCTTATCTCTTTCTAACTGATATTTTGCCTCCGCTTGCTTAAAATCTCTTTCGTTTCGCTCTAGGTCTATTTGTTTTTGTTGAATGACTGCTTGTGGCTCATATTTGTTTTGTTCTAATTCTAACAACTTTTCATTCTTAGCAAACCCTAAATTAATTAACTCGTCTCGCAGCCCCCTTAAAGTAATAGCGGTATCTATTTTTCCTTGTGCTAATTGCGTTAAAATTTTATCTATCTCCGTTTGGGCATCCCCCATTTTATTAGAAATCTCTGTTCGGTCAAGCGTCGCCACATAATCTCCTGCCTTTACAACTGTTCCTTCCGCAACCATATCTTGAATCGTAGTTTGGTGAATTCGCTCAGCACGCATACTCGAAGGTGCTTTAATTTGTACAGAACGTTTTGCTTTTAGCTCTCCAGTCGCATCGACTTTTAAGACAAATTCTCTTTTCTCGATAGTTGTCTTGACGTCTGTTTGTTGTTCTGGAGTGCTTTGATTGGAATAAAAATAATAGCCGCCTAGGGCAATTGCGAGCAATAAAATTGGCAAGACAATTTTTTGTATAGACATAACGGGTGTTGGTTTGAAGGTTTAAAACAGTTGGTGATTGGCACATCCTTATAAGTATATTTTATTTGGGTAGGAGTTGGACAAATTTGAGAAGGATATTTTGTTTCTGAACAAAGACGCTTAAAAATTAATAGCCTTTGCTATTTGTTTTTAAATGGATGAAGTACAGGAGCGAAAGATTCCTTCAAAAAGTTTAAATCTTCCCCAGATAAAGTATAACATAAAAAGCATTACCAAAAACACTAATGTAACGGAAATAATAATGATTTCTATCTTTTTGCAGATATTTTAACAATCATTAACATCTTTAACGGAAGATGCACAAAAAGTAACACTTTGGTGGGCAAAACATAAGATAAACAATTTTGGTATGTTTTTTGCTATAATAAGGGTGTATGTTTCAGTTATAGTTTCCATCATATTTAATAGCCTACTTCTACCATTTTTATGGTAAAAAATACTTATTATTCAACAACAATAGCCTTTGACATCAATATTGCTGTTTAATAAGTAGTCAATTTCCCATTGTTTTTAAAAAAAGCATAATTTATTTCATGCTACCTTCTACCATTTTTATGGTAAAAATACTTGTTATTTTAGCAATAATAGCCTTTGGCATTAATATTGCTATTTAATAAGCAGTCAATTTCCCATTGTTTTTAAAAAAAAGCATAATTTATTTTATGCTATCTATCTTTTACTATATATAGTTAAAAGATACTGCTTCTTATCTTTTCCATTCGTATTATAACCTACCTTTTTATTTTAGAAGCCAAAAATTGCTGTGCTTCTATAAGTCAATAAATCCCATATCTTTAGTAGATTCCATGTACCCCAAACTATGGAACGTTAGTTTCTAAGTGGTTCTTAGCAACTACTTGGTTTAGTTTTAGGGGGGTTACTCACAAATTGTAGGTTTTACATTGAAACGTTTCAGGGTAAGAATTGGAATGACTGCGATCAATAAGGACTATAGTTTGCTGAGTGGCCCCACTTTTCAAATGAAATAAAAAAGAAAATCATTCTATTATAAATAAGTAAGGGTATTTATATAAACGGCACGCTCCTTTTGGAAACGTGCCGTTTTTTCATTCTAAGAACTGAAGTGCTCCTATGTTATATCAATTTCCAACCTTCTCGATACTGTCGCCCAACGAATTGGTTCGCATCTTCAAAGTTCGTAATTCTAGTATTCTCCCCATCCCATAGCAATTTTTTACGCCCATAAAAATCCATTCGTCCTCGCGCTCCTTCTTTGCCCAAGGAATAACTTCTAATCGCTAAGTTGCCCATCAAAACTGTTTCTGTCAATGGTCCAGAATAATCAAAGGAAGAAGTTAATGCTTGATGTTCTTTACTATTAAATCCTGCTTTACAAGCCTCTGTCCAAGACATTTGATGTCCATGTTCAGGAAATGCTTCTGTCGGAAACTTATCAACAAAATCTTCACTCATAGTCAGTGTTGGTTCTCCTTTTCGATACACCTTTGGGTTTCTACCATAAGTTCCGCAGGTCATAATGCCTTTTTCGCCAATCATAATCACACCGTTTGCACTACCATTTCCACCAATGTCCTCATCTGCTGGTATCAAATCTGGATGAAACGGCCGAATACCACCATCATACCAATTCATCGTAATTGGCAAATCATTGACTTTTGTTTTAGGGAATTTTACTTGCACATGCGAAGAAGGAGGGCAACCTTCTGGAATATATTCTGGTACCCAATCTCTTTTAAATACTTGCCCTACACTACATTCGACTTCCGTTGGATAAGCTAATTGCAAAACTCTAAATGGCGGGTCAATTAAATGACAGCCCATATCTCCTAAAGCGCCTGTTCCAAAATTCCACCAACCTCTCCATTTAAACGGATGATACAAGGGGTCATAATCGACCATTTGTGCTGGTCCAATGAATAAATCCCAGTCTTCTTTGCTCAAATGTTCTGGTAAGGGTTTATTGTTTTGTGGGACAGGAATCCCTTGTGGCCAAACTGGTCGATTTGTCCATACTTCTACCGTATGTACTTTACCAATTAAGCCTGCATTAAACCACTCCATCATTTGTACTTGCCCTGGATTAGAGGCGCCTTGATTTCCCATTTGACTCACTACTTTATGTCTTCTAGCCGCTTCTGTCAATTGTCGAGCCTCATAAATATTATGAGTCAATGGTTTTTGTACATATACATGCATCCCCAGTTCCATTGCAGTCATCGCCGCTACGCCATGCATGTGGTCAGGTCCAGAAATAGTTACGGCATCTATTTCGTCTTTCATCTCTTCGAGCATTACTCGAAAATCTTTATAGAATTTAGCTTTAGGGAATAATTCTCTAGATTTTTTTGCTTGGTTCACATCTATATCGCATAAAGCAACCACATTATTTGCCCCATTATTCCAAGCATTTCTAATATCACTGGCTCCTTTTCCACCTGCACCAATAGCTGCAATATTCAACTTGTCACTAGGTGCGACATAGCCTTTCCCCCCAATCGCACATCTTGGTAAAATGAAAAAACTCCCGCCAACTAAGGCACTCGTTTTCAAAAATTGTCTTCTTGAGTTAATCGCTTGTTCTTTTTTATTCATGATTGAAAAATTGTTAAACAGTTAGCAGTCATAACTATCAAAAAAGAAAACCGAATAAAATTTCCTTTCGATAGCTAAAGTCATTAGAAATTATGGGATGAGGTTTTACACATCCTTTTAATCGCATGTAAGTTAGAAAAATGGCGATTAATATTGAATCATTGCTACTTTTTTCTGTTGTTTTTTACGCTTTGCTCTATTTTACCGACCATTTTCAAATGGTTTTGTAGGAACATGTAGGGCTCGTTCTCAATATTTCTTGATTAAATGTCGTCCATAAATGGACTTTTAGTCCATTCAATTCAGTCCCAGCCAGCAAGACGGCATAACTTATCCTCAGTTTACCCCGACTTTCGGGGATTTATCGGGATTGGTAAAACACCGATGAATTTAATTATTTCAATATTTTACGAATTCATCGTTTATCATTCCTAGTTCATCGTTTCATAACAGCTCTTCCATTTCTCGTTTAATATTAGCCCTAGCTTTTGCCTCCTTCACTTCTCGATAAAAAGGGGTTTGGTAAATTGTCGGTCTTTCTAAAAATTTACCCATCGCTTTTTTACGACCACTTTTAAATAATGGAGCAGGATACATCCAATATTCCTTTCTAACTTGCCCACTATATGCCTTATAACTCTCCCAATCTCGACTCAGGATTTCTAAATCAAAATCTATCAATAGTCTATCATCTAAAGGGGCGGTTTCCTTAGGTTGATGCTTGACCGTCAATAAAATAAGGTCATAACATTTTTGAATTCTTTCTGGACTTAAATTTGTTTGACTCAGTATTTTTTTAGCTAATTCTGCACTATCCTTTTCATTGGTTTTACTCATTGGGTCGTAAATAATATCGTGAAACCATATTGCTAATAAGACAACTGATTTATCGGTAATTTTTTCGTTAAATTCGGCAGCTTCTTGGAGCATATTATTGATGTGCGTTAGATTATGATAAGCCCTATGGTCTTCGGTGTAATGCTGTTCAATTTGCTGCCAAGTAGCTGTAATAAATTCTTCGTTGGTCGTGAATTGACCCATTAATTTTGTCCAAGCTGTCTTTAAGGAATCCTTCATTTGTCCATCTATTTTTGCGGTTGGGTGATTCGTACAGGCACTTATCAGGAGTGAGATTAAGCACACAAATAATAGTTTCTTTTTCATAAATAGGGTTTTATTTATACTTCATTAGGTTAGGAGTTAAACAATTTTGAGAAGGATATTTTGTTTCCCTCAAAAAATTTACATCTTAGCCTAATGAAGTATACTATGCAAATTAAGATTTCTTTGATTCTTTTTGCAATAAAAAAGGGTTTTAGAAATAAGCAACTAGATTTGACTGCAATCTATTTTTGCTTTTTCTAAAACCCTTTTAGGCGGAATGTTATTTGCTTTTAATAGCAATAAATCCTATTTATTCACCAACGCCTCTTTTCTCTCTTCTTCCTAATTTTATAAATCCAATAATAAACTAGTTGGATCTTCTAATAAATTCTTCACTTTTACTAAGAACGTAACGGAAGTACTTCCGTCAATCACTCTATGGTCATACGATAAAGCCAAATACATCATCGGACGTATTTTTACTTCACCATTAACCGCCATCGGTCGCTGTTGAATCGTGTGCATTCCCAAAACAGCCGACTGTGGTTTGTTTAAAATTGGCGTACTCATCATGGACCCAAAAACACCACCATTTGTAATAGTAAATGTACCGCCTCTCATTTCATCTAAAGTCAATTTCCCATTTCTAGCTTTACCCGCTAATTCTTTGATTTTCAATTCGATTTCATGGAATTTCAAAGATTCTACATTATGTAATGGAGGTACAACCAAACCTGTTGGTGTAGAAATTGCAATTGAAATATCTGCATAATCGTGGTAAACTAAATGGTCGCCATCAATCATCGCATTTACATCAGGCATTTCCATTAACGCTTTCGCACATGCTTTGGAAAATAAAGACATATACCCCAATTTAACGCCATATTTAGCGACAAACTGCTCTTGGTATTTCTTTCTTAATGCCATGATATTTGTCAAATCTACTTCGTTAAAAGTAGTTAACATCGCCGATTCATGCTTTGCTGCTAATAAATTTTTAGCAATCGTTCTCCGCATTCGGCTCATTTTCTTACGCTCTGTTCCTCTGCTTCCTCCTGCACTTATCGTCGGTACAGGTATTGCTGGCGCAGCTGCTTTTGGTGCTGGTGCTGCTGGTTTATTCGCTGCTGCTTTTACGGCATCTTCTTTTGTGATGCGACCACCTCTGCCAGTACCACTTACTTTATCTGCCGCTAAATCATTTTCTCGCATTATTTTGGCCGCTGCTGGTGACGGA
>JBGCFJ010000006.1:0-8475 GCA_045106885.1 Saprospiraceae bacterium | reverse complement strand
CTTCTTTCATAAGCTTGTGCATGACGCTCATACTTTGAAATAGCTGTGTTCAATGCATCCATTGCTTCCTTCTCTTTTCCTTCTTCTTGCACTAATTGCCTTCCTTTGCGAAAAGCTTTTACTGCCATCTTATCACTATGTGGTTCAATGATTACATGCTCTTTTATTTTACCATTTTCTATTGCCCATCCACTCATTTGACCTGCAACGGCAAATTGAGCTAGATATTCTAATAGATTAACTGTTCCTTTCCACTTTTTATTGGAACTGTGTACTACTACTCTTGGTAAATTAACACAAGCTTTTTCTTCAATGAAAAGGTCTTCTTCACTGAATAGCACGTCGTTTTTGTAGTAATTTTCTATGCGACGTTCATACATTTTGTGCACCTTTTGATAACTTTTTTCATTACCAAATTCGAGACACCCTTTGAAAATAATTTTTAAACTTTGATCCTTCGCTACCATGATACCGTTGTTTTAGAGGACTTTTATGCCGTTTTTTATTCTATTATCATTTTATTTTCCCTTCTATTTTAAGAAATTTTTCTCAGATTTTATAGGTTGAGTAAGGAATACTCTTGGTTTCTCTCAACCTTTTACAATTAGTCCCTCATAAATAACCGGGTGTAGTCTTTTGTTTGATTTTAGTTTGATATAACTCGTTTGCCTAATTATCTAGTAGTTAATACTAACAGGCAGTAGGAGAGGCTATAGCCTATATATTACACTCAGTTTTCTCGTGTTGTATGTATGTATGTATGTTTGCTTAATTTATTTTGTGTCCTTGGATTAAAGATGTATTCTTTTTGATATGTTAAAAGAACTTCTATAAGGTTAGATTCACTTAAAACAGCTACAAATATAGTTCTTATTAATCATAAAATCAACTAAATTTTATTTTTTTTACGCCTAAATGGTTAATAATCAAGGGGAAAGCTATTTTCTTACTTTTTCTATGAACCTTTTTCTTGATTAATGAGTACAGAATGCCTATAAAATCAACCTGTTACTCATATATTAAAACAAATAGAATACAAATATTTTAAAGAGTAAACCTTGTTACACGAATAAGGATTTGGTCTGTTTTTTATTTTGCATAAAGATATTCTTCCTGAATATTAAACTTATTCTTAATTGAAGGTCTAATTTTTTAACTATTTAGAGCTACCTTTCTTAACTCCCTTTTTTTATTTATTTTTACAATCAAACGATGAGGTAAGGAAATGTTCAACTTTTATCAACCCCAAACCCCAGATTTTAGCCGATTTCAGCGGCATTTGAAAAGAGCATATAAAATTAAATAGTGAGTAACCAATTCTACTCTAAACAAACTGGAATAATTAAAAACTTACTACTCCAAATACTTATTATCAAAAAATGGGATTCAAATTAAATTCTCCTTTTAAGCCTACAGGAGACCAACCTCAAGCTATTCAACAATTGCTAGAAGGCATTAATGCTGGCGATACGGCTCAAACATTATTAGGGGTAACTGGTTCTGGTAAGACCTTTACGATGGCGAATGTCATCAAAGAATTGAATCGACCAACCTTAGTGCTAACACATAATAAGACCCTTACCGCTCAATTATATGGAGAATTTCGAGAATTCTTTCCTGACAATGCGGTAGAGTATTTTGTTTCCTATTATGATTATTACCAGCCAGAGGCCTATATCATGTCTTCTGATACTTTTATAGAGAAGGATTTGCAAATTAATGAAGAGGTCGATAAGCTTCGATTAAGAGCTACTTCTTCGCTTTTATCAGGTCGTAGAGATATTATCATTGTTGCCTCTGTTTCCTGTATTTATGGTATGGGAAATCCAGAGGATTATAAAACGGGAATTATTCGTTTGCATAAAGGTTTAGTCGTTACTAGAAATACCTTTTTGTATCAATTGGTTGGTATCTTGTACTCTAGGACAGAGGTTGATTTTAAGCGAGCTACTTTTAGAGTTCGAGGAGATTCTATTGATATTAATTTACCCTATGTAGATTACGGGTATAGAATTACTTTTTTTGGAGATGAAATTGAAGATATTGAGCGAATCGAAATTGAAACAGGTAAAAGAATTGAATCTTTAGAAACAGCGGCTATTTTTCCTGCAAACTTATACATTGCTCCTAAAGACAAAATGAATCAAATTCTTCGAGATATTGAAGATGAACTGTATGCTCAGCGAAAATACTTTGAACGAGAAGCTCGACTGACTGAAGCACAAAGAATTAAGGAACGGGTAACTTTTGATTTAGAGATGATGAGAGAATTGGGGTATTGTAATGGCGTAGAGAATTATTCTAGATATTTTGACGGTCGAAATCCAGGCACTCGACCTTTCTGTTTATTGGATTATTTCCCAGATGATTATTTAATGATTATTGATGAAAGTCATGTTACGATTCCGCAAGTTAAAGGCATGTGGGGAGGAGATAGGGCCAGAAAAATCAATTTGGTCAATTTTGGTTTTCGTTTGCCTTCTGCTATGGATAATCGACCTTTAAATTTTACTGAATTTGAAACCTTAATCAATCAAGTAGTTTTTGTCAGTGCGACGCCCAGTGATTATGAATTAGAGCAAACGGGCGGTGTTTTTGTAGAGCAAATTATTCGACCTACGGGCTTATTAGACCCGCCAATTGATGTACGGTCAAGTTTAAATCAAATTGATGATTTATTAGACGAAATTCAACAAAGGATTGAAAAGAAGGAACGGGTTTTAGTCACCACTTTGACTAAAAGAATGTCGGAAGAATTGAGTAAATACCTCACAAAAGTCAATATTAAATGTCGATATATTCACTCAGAAGTGGATACTATGGAAAGGGTAGAAATTCTGAGAGATTTAAGATTAGGTGTTTTTGATGTTTTAATTGGCGTCAACCTTTTGAGAGAAGGATTAGATTTGCCAGAGGTTTCTTTAGTTGCTATTTTAGATGCTGATAAAGAGGGTTTTTTAAGAAATGATAAATCACTCACGCAGACTGCGGGACGGGCAGCGAGAAACGCTAATGGCTTAGTTATTTTTTATGCAGATAAAGTAACGGAATCCATGCAAAGAACTATTGATGAAACTTCTCGAAGACGTTCTATCCAAATGGCTTATAATGAGAAACATGGGATTACACCTAGAACTGTTAGTAAGACTAGAGAAGAGATAATGAATCAAGGGTCTATTTTAGATATTAGAGGCAATAAAACGAATGCTTACATCGAACCTGATGAATTGAGCATTGCTGCTGACCCAATAGTGGAATACATGACCAAAGACCAAATTGAAAAAATGATTGCAGAGACAGAGCGGAAAATGAAGAAAGCGGCAAAAGAATTAGATTTTATTTCTGCTGCTCAGTACCGAGATGAATTATTTGCTTTAAAGAAAAAGTTATAAATCAAAACTTAATATTTCCTATTGAGTGTGGTTTAAAAACTGGAATTAGCGTTTATAATAGAAACACTTTATGTTGAACCTGCTAATTAAAATTGGCGGTTACGAGGAGTTTAAGGTCAGCCTGTACATTGCAAACTGCCCACTGTTACGATTGCTTACACATTCAAATAAGCCATTAATAAATCATATCGTTCTTTAATGGTATTGCTAAATTGTTCTTCTGAAAAAGTCGCTTTGATTTTATAATCAAATCTTTCGAAGGTAGCAATAATACTTCCTAAATCAGGACGATTGACTTTTATTGTGACATCAATTAACATCGAATTATTGTCTAAACTAGAAGTTACAAAAGAACTTAAAATAGCTGCTCCTTCTGATTCTACGATTCTAGCAATCTCGACCAAAGAATAGTCTCGTCTAGCAACCTCTAAAACAAGGATACTCCCAGGCTCTGTAAAAGAACCAATGTGTGCAAAATAATGAATTAAATCTTCCTGTGAAATCAAACCAATATATTCTTCATCTACATTTACTACAGGCATTAAAGTCAACTTCTGTTGAGACAATACTTTAATAACTTCATATAAATGGTCATTCTCTTTCACATAAGGCCGATAGGTTGATAAACGGTAAGAGCCAACCGCTTCTTCTACATCAAAATTTAAAATATCATCTTCGGAAATAAGTCCTAATAATTGTTTGTTATTAACGATTGGTAAGTGACGAACACCAAATTCATTCATTATAGATAAGGCCTCATTGCCTGAATCTGAAGTTCGGAGTGGAATTATTTCATTGGAAACTAACGTTTTCGCTATCATAGTAGTTTGTGATTAAGTCATTTGTAAAAAAGCATAGGGCGTGTAGTCATCTTTCATAGAGGGATGGCACAGAAAACTATCTTAATAATCGTCGTTTCTGAGAAACAAACTCTTCTTCGGTTAAAAAACCTTTTTCCCTTAATTCTCCTAACTTCTTAATTTGTTCTAATAAGTCGGTCGAAATACTTGGTTCGTCTATAACAATGGGTGTTGGTGTTGGTGCTTCTTTTGCTGGTTCATCTAAGCAATACCCATTTTTGACAAATTCTTCAAAGCTATCTTGAATTCTTAAATAAGCTAAAGCGTCATGCTCTTTAATCTTATCGAAATCAACAAAGCCATTTTTAACAGCGTAATTCAGATGATTTAAAGCCTTACCTGCTTGTTCGGTGACAGAGTAGGCACAAGCTAAATTAAAATGTACCGCTATATCTTTTCCGTCTACGGCTAAGGCTTTTTTAAAATCGTCAATAGCGCCTTCAAAATCGTAGTCTTTGTATTTTTGAATGCCACTTAATTTAAATGGATTCTTTTTTCTACTAGCAACGGGAGGTTGTCTACTGGGACCGGAAGATGGTCTTCTACGTGATTGAGGCGGTCTTCGGCGGTCTTGGCCAGCTGCTCTTCTTCGAGCAGTTCGTTCGTAACTGGCTTCTTTCGTATTATACTTATAATCAAAATCTTCTTGATCCATCGTCAAGAATAGAACTGCATCAATCAGACCAAGAATTGCAGAAACACCTGTAAAGAGCAAAATTATATATAAAATACCTAATTTAGTTTGACCTAAATAGAACCGATGTATGCCTAATGACCCTAAAATGAGTGCTAACAACCCCGCTAATGTTTTATCTTTCATGCTGTATCGTTCGATTGATTTGTCTTTTTAACTATTTTGCTACGCTAATTTTCTATAGGCTAAAAGTATCAAATAAGTTATATAAATTCAAGTTTCATTTGATATTCTTTACTTAGCCTTGACTTAAAAAATTAGTGACTAACGCCAATAGTTCTTTTGGTGCTGCTGCATGTACCCAATGATTTGCACCTGCTACCGTTGTTAATGCTGCTGTTGGAAATAGTGATTTTATTTGTTTTAAATCTTCGGCTACAATATAATTGGATTGCCCACCTCTAATAAATAGCGTAGGATTATCAAAAATATCTTCACTTTTTATAGTCGCTAAGATTTGCTGGTAATTTTCATAGATAACAGGTAAATTCATTTTCCATTTATAACCACCTTTTTTGTCATTTGTTAAATTCTTTAATAAAAATTGACGCACACCGAAATCAGGGATTTGTGCTAATAAAGCGGCATCTGCCTGCTTCCGATTTTTAATACTTGATAAATCCAAAGAAAAAAGTGCCTCAAAAATAGCTTGATGTCCACCTTCGTAAGCTTTTGGTGCTATATCAACAACGATTAATTGATTGACTAAATCTGGATAATTGAGGGCGAACTGCATGGCTGTTTTGCCTCCCATGGAATGACCAATAATATGGGCTTCATAAATCCACTGACTTTCCATAAAAACTTGTAAATCATCTGCCATAGCCTCATAATCAAACCGAGTATCATGTGGAGAACGCCCGTGATTTCGTTGGTCAACGATATAGACCAAATAATTTTCGGCTAATTTTTTAGCAATCGTCTGCCAATTATCTAAGGTACCAAAAAGACCATGTAAAATGATAATTGGGTAACCTTCGCCAAATGATTTATAATTTAATTCCATTTAAAATGTGTTGTCAAATGAAGAATGATGAACAATTAATGATGAATTCATCGTTCATCATTTATCATTCATCGTTTTTCAAGTCGTTTCTTATTTAGTCACAAACTCCGTCCGTCTATTATGCTTACGTCCTGCTTCTGTATCGTTACTATCAATAGGTTTACTTTCTCCAAACCCTTTATAACTTAATCTAGTTGCTGAAATGCCTTGTTTTATTAAATAGTCAGCGACTGCCTTTGCTCGACTTTCTGATAGCTTCAAATTATCAGTATCAGAACCAACATTGTCCGTATGTCCATTAATTTGAATTTTTAACTGCTCATTTTGAACTAATAACATTTTCAAATTATTTAATTCTGTCAAAGAAGTTGCTTTCAATTCATTAGAACCAGATTCAAAGAATACATTTTTTAAAATAATTGGTTCAGATTTTACAGGTTTTTCTGCAGTCGTTTCTACTATAATAGGCTGTAATTTTATTTTTAATAAATAAGGGGCTTGTAAGCTACTACCTTCTAATAACTCAAAATTTTCAGAATGGAATAGGTAACTTTCTTTATTAACGTTGAGGGCATAATTGCCTCCCATAGGTAAACATGCTAAAAAATCCCCTTTTGCATCTGTTTTAGAAGTCGAAAGAATTTCATTGGTTAATAAGTTGACCACTTCGATTTTAGCGTTGGCTAATTTTTGAGTAGTAAGGGCATCTTTTACTGTTGCTTTTATATAAGTTACAGGTGTTGGACGAAGAGATTGTGGCATTTCAAAAGTAAACAAATCAGGCTGTCTTCTAGAGGTTCGTTTTTCGGCATCTTTTTCTGGCAAATTATCTTTAGTAAAATAGGCTGTTGTTCCATCTAGTGTAATAAATAAAGCGCCTTCGTTTCCCTTTGTATTAATTGGATACCCTAAATTTTGAGGTACTTCCCATTTTTTACCATCTCTTCTGGAGAGGAATAAATCGTAGCCGCCCATGCCTTGATGTCCAGAAGACATGAAATATAAACTCTTTCCATCAGGATGAAAAAAAGGAGATTCATCATCACTAGTGGTATTAATGGTTGGGCCTAAATTAACAGGATTACTCCATGCTCCTTGTTCATCTCTTTTAGAACGCCAAATATCTCGACCTCCCAAAGTCCCTTTTCTATTACTAGCATAATATAAAATATTACCATCTGCGGATAAAGAAGGTTGAGATTCCCAACCACGTGTATTAATTGGTTGCCCCATGTTTTCTGGTTTCGACCAAATATCTCCCTTCTTTTCCGAAAAATATAAATCACAACCACCATAACCTGTTCGGTCACTACATCTTACGAAGACAATCAGGCTACCATCTGCTGAAATGTATTGAGAACCTTCGTTTTCTGGAGTGTTGATATCTAATATTGGTTCAGGTGCTGCCCATTGTCCATCTACTTTTTTACTTATAAAAACATCTTCATCTCCCCTTATTCTTCTAGTAAAAACTAAAGTGTTGCCTTCTGCGGTAACTGAAGGTAAATATTCAGGAAAACTAGTATTTACGCTTTGCCCTAAAGGTGTTGGATTAAATGGAACGGGATTTTTTAAAGCTTTTGCAGCGAATTGACTATTCTGCAAATATTTAGTTGCTTTTGCCCTTAGCTTTACACTTTTACTATTAGATTTTAAAAAACTATCGAACTGTGGGATTGCCTGCTCAAAGTTATTTTCTTCCCAATAAGCTAAGCCTAAATAGTAATAAGTTTGAGGTTTATAAGTAGGGTCAATTTCAATAACTTTTGATAAACCTGCTCTTGCTTGTGTATAATTTTTTTGATTGAAATAGATGGCTGCTAATTCATACTGAGCATCAATAAAATCAGGAGCTATTTTAATAACCGTTTTATAATCTTGAATAGCTTTTGCTACGAGTCTATTTTTCTTATATTGATTGGCACGATAATATACTTTTTTTGCCTTTCCCGTTGCCGTCTTTTTAGTGACATAATTTTGACCATAACCTGAAATGCTAAAGACTAATAAGAAGCCCACACAAAGCAAAAATTTATGGATAACTTGATATGCTTTTTTCATAAAGTAGTTTTATTGTCAAACGGATAAATCGACAGAACTAATATAATAGATAAGTCTCCTGCTTAAATTGACTTACATTTTTGATTAGTTGCAAGTTGATAAAATAGAATGCTCAAGCTAAAATTGGATTAAACTGATAGCTAATTGAAGTATCCTTGAATATCTCAACTACCGAACTCGCAACCTGTAACTGGCAACGGAAACTATTAAACCTATATTTTTTCTTTCGTGTCTGTATCTTGGGTTTCGGTAATATTTTTTGTAAAAAAAAGATTTAGACTAGTTTTAATTGCTTTTTCGTATCTTATAAAAACAAAAAGTATAAAATTAATTTTAATAAAATAAAAAATATTAAATTTAGTTAACGTAAAACGACACATTATTCTGTATTTAGCCTATATTAATACTAATTTAAGGATATAATATTGTTTTAATTTTATTTACCTATTTAATTTCTACCGA
>JBGCFJ010000599.1:0-7700 GCA_045106885.1 Saprospiraceae bacterium | reverse complement strand
TACGGAAATATTTTTTAACATGAGCTAAGAAAGGAAGATTCGGGGAATCTTGATTTCTTAGTGAACCGCTTGCGGATGGGATGCTTAAAGTGGAAAAAGAGCCCATCATAAAGTGTCGAGTATTTGGTTGTAGGTACTTATATGCAATAACGTTGCAAAAATACAAATTGTTTTCTAAATGCAGCATAGTTGCATTAATTATTTCTTCCACCAATTATCCTCGTCTTCCTCATCCTCAATATCCCCAAAACCATAATCGTGCGGATTCCCTTCTTCATCATCATATTTAGGGTCTAAATGGTAGGGGTAATATTTCATATAGTTCTCACCATATTTTCTTCTAAGATGCTCCACTTCAATATCTAATTTTCTTTGTCTTTCTTCTTCAGGGCTTAAATCTTCGTCTACAAAATTAGCAGACAATTCTTCAAAATAAGCACAATGACAATAATCGCCCATTAAGCAATCTGGATTTGATTGGTTGGTTTCGCACAATTCAAAGAAGCCCATGTGCCATTGCTTTTGAATAGCTTCTTGGCTAAAATTGGTGCGAACAACTTCGTACCGAGTACGATTTGGTAGGCTAAAAATAAAAGTCGCATAATAATTATAAGCTTTTAGCATTTCTTCTAAAGCCTTATAAATCAGTTCAATTTGTGCGTCTGATAATAATTTTTCTGGAGGGAGTTGAGATTGTTGAATCCCCGTCCAAGTCTCTAATTGGATGCGAGGTGCCGTTTTTTCTTCTTCTTCATCAGATATCCAATCGGCTAAGGAAACGGCCTCTTTTTCGCTACTAGCGTAAGGCCAATTTACATTTTCTGTCGCATATTTAATATCTGCTAACAGTTGTTCTAAGTATTTGTCCATAGTGAATTATAATACGGAGTTAATAAATGTTGAATTTTGGATAACACAAATATTTGATTATCAAAAATTTGTTGTTTCAAAAATACATTTATTGCATCGTTAGTAGTGTGTAGTTATCTTTTACTTGGGCAAGATATAAAAGTTTTAAAAACTAGAGAATAGCTATTTTTATTTTTAACCTTTTAGGAACGAGGAAAATAATAACTTACCAGCCTGATGGATTCTTTTTACTTAGTCAAAAAGAAAACCGACGCTAGTGGCCGGTTCATGGGATGTGTTTTGTTCTAAACTTAGGTGTTTGTTTGTTGTGCTAAATGTAAATAGAAAGGAGTGTTTGGATATATATTAAGGTCTTGCTAAAAACGGTGTTTGTTTTAGGATATACTGCAACTTGCCTACTGTTCATCTGTTGTTCTAGAATGTCAAAGGATTATAATTTGTTGTTGAAGAGACCGAGTCGTGATTTGACTCGGTCTTTTCATTCATGGGATTATAGACTTTTATTTGAGTCTTAAGAATAATGTCAAGATATGTTCATGGTCAGAGGCGGTGATTGTGTTGGGATAAATGTTCATGAATTCACCAATCTCTAATGTTGTTCTTAGTAAAAACGTTGATTTTAATATGGGATTTAAATCTCAGCTTTCTTTTGGGATAATTTGTCAAGTAGGATTGTTCAAGTCCTAAGTTATTTGTTTACGGGATTATAATTTGTTGTTCTGAGTAGAAAACGTTGATTTTAATGTGGGATTTAAATCTCGGCTTCCTTTTCGGATAATTTGTCAAGTAGGATTGTTCAAGTCCTAAGTTATTTGTTTACGGGATTATAATTTGTTGTTCTTTTTTGTTGGATTGTAAGCATCGAAACGTTTTCCGATTAATTACACTACAAAGATATGGGCGATACAAAGTTTAAAAAATTACAAATTACAATATTTTTCAATAAATAAAAGCTTATAAAAAATAAACAAATAAACATAAAGCACTATTAATCAATTATTTAAAATTTAATAAATTTAATTATTTTTCAAAAAAAACTAACCAAAATATATTGATTTTTTATCTAATTTTTATTAAAAAATCTTTTTAGCCCTAAAAAACACCTTATTTATCCATTTTATTAAGGCAATTAGAAAGGAAGAATAGTATTCATAGTAGCAATGCTTTAAGTCATTTTCCAAAATCATTTCTTTAGATTCTTTTCTAACAAAACTTAACACAAAAAACTAGTATGCTATTTCTCTATTCGTTATTTTTGCGACAAATTCATGTAAGCCAAAAAATTATGATTTATTAAATTTCATAATGAGCATTCTAATTTAAGCATTCAACTAAAACAAAAAGCAATTCTTTTTCAACAAGAGGAAACGACAGCAGTCAAAATGGATAAAAAAATTAAAGTTTTAGTGATTGGAGAAGTAGGCTATTATAGCCTATTTGCAGAAGGATATTTGCGATTTTACTCTGCACAAAAATTAAAAATTAAAACGACCGCATTAGATAAACTAGCCGTTAGCAAAAAAGTGGCTAAGATTTTAGAAGATGATATGATTCTTTCTAAAGAAAAATTAATTCCCTTAGAAGATGCCATAAAAACAGACCCTGCTTACCTTTTATTAATTGGCGAAATACCTACCGACATCTCTATTAAAAATAAAAAGTTAATCAGTCAAACCATAAAAATAAAGAAAGGATTATCACTAGAAGAAGAAAGAGATACTATTAAAAAGAAGGTATTGAAGTTTATGGATAAACAAGGACTTTATGGAGCATAGCAAAACGAAAAACATGACACTCAAAACCCTACTCAAACTTCAATTAGGTTATTATGCCTTAGGCATGCTTTTTAATGCAGGAAGTTGGTATAGTGTTTCCACTGGAGCGCAACAATGGACACCCAATGCGCCTATTCCTGCCGCCATGTTTATGACGCTTTATGCTGCTTTCTTAATCCCTGGATTCCTAAAAAAGGTAATTTTTTACAGAATATTAATGGGTGTGGCTGTGCTTCTAATGGGTTATGGAGGGGTCATTAAACATATTGATTTAACACAAAATTCACCCGAATTATATTGTTGTACTGCCGCTATGATTATAGGTCCAGGCATTAATGTATTTGGGTTAATATTGAATTTAATGGGCGTTAGTGGGAGGTTTAATGAATAGATGAGTAGATGAGAGAATAAGTAGATGAGTAAATGAGAGTAATGAGTAAATGAGAGAATGAGAGAATGAGTAGATGAGTAAATAATCGTCTTTACTGCCTATTGCCACTGCTGACTGCTGACTGCCTACTGCCTACTGCCTACTGCTTCATCTACTCATTAAGCATTTATTATCAATCCTTCAACAAAGTATCCTGACTATAAATTCGTCCATTGACAATCGTCCATTCTATGCCTCTAATATTTTTAATATCGGTTAAGGGATTTTCTTTTACAATCACTAAATCTGCTAATTTCCCAACTTCCAAAGTGCCCATATCTTCCTCCGTTCCCAAGACTTTTGCATTATTAATGGTGACAGATTGCAGCACTTCAAAAGTAGACAATCCTGCTGCTTGATAAGCTTCTAATTCTATATGCAAACCAAAGCCATAAGGCAAAATTGGCCCATCCGTGCCAGCAGAAATTAATCCGCCTTTAGCTTGGACGTCTTTAATCATTTTACAAGCATTCTCAAATCTTTTTGCCCAGCCTTTTTTATCCTTTTTCACTTGCTCAATCCCACTTCTAGCATTTTGAAAATTAAACGGTGTTTCTAATTTTTGAAGCCGTTCATCTTCTAGCACTATTGGATTCTTTTCTAATAAATAATTATAACTGACATAAATGCCAATGGTCGGAGTAAAACTCATACCTGATTTTGCAATTAAGGTACTAACATCATCATAGGACGACAAAGTAGCCGTCAATTTGGGGGAATAACCTCTACGGCTAGTGCCTGCAATATGTTCAATCCCATCAATGCCATAAGCCGTCGCAGGATATAATTCGTGAGAGGTAACAGGCAAACCTAATTGATGTGCCTTTTCAATGACTCGCTTTTGCACAGGGTCAGGCAAACGGACATAAGTTTTAATCATATCATAATCCAAAACGGCTGCTCGTTC
Source organism: Saprospiraceae bacterium (assembly GCA_045106885.1). Lineage (GTDB taxonomy): Bacteria > Bacteroidota > Bacteroidia > Chitinophagales > Saprospiraceae > JAFMDF01. Next base: position 3,718 of record JBGCFJ010000599.1, on the reverse strand, counting down.
CAATTCTAATTCCAATTGTGCAGGAGAGGTAAACGCATAACTGCCACCATAATAAATACGATTGCCATCAATTGGGCTACCTGTAAAAAATACTCTTGGTCCGATATAATTCCCTTCATCCGTCGCCTCTCTCCTGTTCAATGCATCATAAGGGTCAGTTGCAGGGTCACGGGTAGCCGTTACGCCCCAAGCCAACCATTTTTTGCCCAAATTTTGCCCATCCCAAGAACCTTGATGAGCATGAATGTCTATCAAACCAGGCATCGCATAACTATTAGCAGCATCTATCTTTTTGTCGGCTTTTCGGTTCGCATCGTGGTCTTCTATAGCAATAATTCGATTGGCTTCGATGATAATGTCTTTATCGGTTTGTAATTCATTTTTTACTCCATCAAAAAATCCTTTGACATGAATGACTGTTCGGCCTTCGGGAGATTTTCGAGTCGTTGTTAAGCTAATTTTTACCTTTTCTACAATTCCCGTTTGAATATTTATCTTTTTCAACCCATCAATCGTCATATATAAAATATGCTTGGAATCACCCGACCAACTCGGCACATCCGCTAGTTCATTCGTTAATCGAATAGGAGTCCCTGTTGGCTGTCCTTTCGCATCAACTGGAATCCGCCACAAAACCCCATCACTAATGGCTGCAAAATTTTGACCATCTGGTGACCAAATTGGTCCATCTTTTCCTCGCACACCAAAAGACCAATTTTTTAAGCCTTTCCAAGTCCAACTATCCGTCCCATCAAAAGTATAAAAAGCAAACGATTGACGCCTTCTCGGTATAATTTAGAGTAAGGTTCTAAAGTGGTGGTTGCAATAATTTTCCCATCAGCTGACCAACTTGGACTACCGACACTACTTGGGATGGCTTTACTAACCGTTCTTGTTGCTCCAGTTGTTATATCCATTACCCCCAATCGCCCTAACCTAGGTCCGAAACTCAGGCTATAGGCAATAGAATTTCCATCAGGCGAAAAAGCAATACCAGCAGGTGCGCCGTTCAAATCTCCTATTTTTTGCGTCGTCTGCTCCCCTACTCTATAGGCATAAATTGCCCAATTTCCTTCTTTATCCGCTACATAAGCTACAGTTTTTCCATCAGGCGACCACACAGGAGTTATTTTAGCAGCAGCATCTTTTGTCACTTGGGTCAAACTTCCATCCGCATGTTGTATCCAAACATTATTTAACCCAATAAAAGTAAAATCAACACCATTAGGCGCTATATTTGGATGTGTTATACCTTTTATTATTGCGTCTTTTCCCGTATCAAAATTTCGTTTCTTTTTAGCATAAGTTGGTCGCTTTAATTTAAAAGTCGCTGAAAAAGGGATTGTTTGTTTGCTATCCACTTGCGCACTTTCTCGAATAATTTGTCCATTAGCCGTATAGATAAACTCATTATTAGACAACCAACTCGTCCGAAATGGAAAAACATCTGCCTCGCCATTTTTAGTAATTGCCATCGGTTCAGGCATATCCAACCAATACTGCTTTAAATTACTTTCATCAAAATCATGTTGTACAAAAGTGACAGAAGTACCATCAGGTCGCCAAGATACCCCTGTTAATTCCCCTTCTGCTTTACCAATTAAAGTGGTTTTATTTTTTAAAAAAGAATGGTAATAAATTCCTTTTTTATCTGGATTATCTGAGATAAAAGCTAAACGGTTACCGCTTTTATTCCAAGCAGGTGCATATTGATTGCCTTCCCATTTTGTGACTTGTGCTAATACTTTAGTCGCTAAATCAATCGTCCAAATATCATAAGTCCCTCCTTTGTCGGAAGCAAAAGCTATTTTCTGCTCATCGGGTGACCAATGCGGTTCTCGATAATCATGCACCCCATTGGTTAATTGTTGTAAATCACTGCCATCTTTTTGAATGGTATAAATATGCCAGTTCCCCTCCCAATAACCTTGAAACGTTAATCGGTTGCCATCTGGTGACCACGAAGGTTGTCGGGCATCTCCGAATTTGTCGGTGATGGGTTTGGCTTCGCCTCCTTCGGTGGGTAGTAGCCAAAGTCTTCCTTGGAGGTCTATTGCTATGGTTTGTTTGTCTGGTGAGATTGTCGCCGCCATATTTGTGCCTTCGTGGACGGTTAGTTCTATGGTTTTGAAGGGATTGGCTGTTTCTTTTTTGTTTTTTGGGAGGTAGAAGGCTAGTAAGGCGATTAGTGCGACTAAGCATAAGGCGATTAAGAATCTCATATTGACTATTAGATGATTTGGAAAGTGTAAATTTAATAAAAGTCTATTGATTTTTTTTGACGAGCTAGGAGGATGGGCTACAGATTTTCACAGATTAAGCGGATGGTGGACGGATTTTTTACGAGTAGGGCGTATTAAGATAAATTAAGAGGGAACAGATTTGATTTTTTGTCAAACCTGTTCTTTTTTAGACAATGAAGTGTTTATTTAAATCTATTTTCAAATATTTTTCTACTAAATTCCGCTTCTTTACCAAAATTTAATAGTAACCCTACTTCAATATCTGTTGCTTTCAGGTAATTTCTTAATTGGATTTCGTGTTTAGGATGTAATTCGATTGTTGCTTTTAATTCAAGAATCACTTTGTTCTCAACTAGAATATCCGCAAAGTAGTCCCCAATAATCCGACCTTTATAATGAACTTTGATAGGATGTTGTTTCACCGCTTTCAGTCCCATTTCCTCCAATTCTATCATCATCGCATTTTCATAAGGTCGTTCTAAAAAACCATACCCCAAAGTGTTAAACACATTATAATAAGCTCGAATAATCTTATCGGTAAGGTCTTTGTGTAGTAAATTCATTAGTAGTTTATTTAAAATGGTTAAAAGAAAAAGATAGATTAAGATTATTTCCGCTTACTTAAAAAGAGTAAAAAACAACACTAATTCCACAAAAAATTAATAAAAACTTCAAAATTACATTTCGCTAATTTGAACTACCAAAAAATAAATCATCCTTATCATTTCATGTCCTACTCGTAAAAAATCCGTCTACCATCTGCCTAATCTGTGAAAATACGTAGTCCATCCTCCTAGCCAGTCAAATCCAATCTTTTCTCTATTTTTACCAAAAAATATAAATGACCTATCAGTTCACTAATAAGGCAACAGCCGAAGCACTATATGACGCCTTCCAAGCAGAACCATTCTACCTAGCCATCGCCAATGCAAGAACCAACAAAAAAGAAAGCGTAAAAGAAGCCCTGATTAAATATTTTGATTTCAGCATTCAAGAAGCGAAAAAATATGGAATTTGCCATACCAAAGAAAAGCAAGACATTGGTGCATCACTTTGGCTCAAACCGCAAACAGAAGAAGTTTGGGAACAACAAAGTCAAGCCAAAAAAGCCTTTTTAAAAAATCATTTTGGTGCAGAAAGTGTAACGGTTTATAAAAAAATAGTTCGTGGAATGGAGGAAATGGAAGAAACCGTAATCGAAGACGACTACTGGTATTTATCTATTCTGGCAGTAGCAAAAACTTATCAAGGACAAGGTTTTGGCAAGCAATTATTAGCACCTGTTTTAGCAGAAGCAGATAAATTAGGTATCACTACTTATTTAGAAACTTTTACAGAAGTAAATTTAATTTTTTATGGTAAATTAGGCTATGAAGTAGCCTTGGAATATGTAGCGCCTATATTGAATAAAACTTGTTGGATTTTGGTTCGACACCCAAGTAAGCAGTAGGTAATATTATAATAATAGACAATTG
>JBGCFJ010000598.1:0-8465 GCA_045106885.1 Saprospiraceae bacterium | reverse complement strand
CATATACAATAATAATAGCCACTAAGAAATATCCATTCTCTTCGGTTATATCTTGCCAACTGAAATAATATTCTAGCCTACAAGCTATTTATATGCTCATCTTGCAGTAATATTTAACTTTTTTCATGTTGATTACTTATTGAATTAAAGGAAGGAGTTATTGTTTCCTTCAATTATTTTGTTATCTTTTTACGATTAATATCCCAAGTCTTTGAGACTTTTTAAGTCATTATATTCACGGTTACTCTGTGTAAGTCTACAGTACACTTAAATTTTCGACTATATATTAAGACTAAACTACAAGGCTGTACTCCTTCCATTCGCTGATTATTCGCTGCCGTTCGCTGATTATTTCTATTTCCTATAAGTACATCTTTGTAAAAGCTGCACCTTTACTTATGACGGATGTTTTAAGTAAGCACTACAATTTTTAAATAGTTATGATTCACAGCCAATCTTCTCTAAAATTATTAGGTCTATTTCTGTTTTCCTGTTTTTGTATAACAGGAAACACCCAAAACAAACTACACATTCCTCCAGCAGAGGCAGATAATGATTTTAGTTTGGAAATTCTTGCAGGAACGCGTGAGTTTTTTACGGGTGTCGAAACCCCAACTTGGGGATTTAATGGAAATTTATTGGGACCTACCCTAATTTTTGAAAAAGGGGAAAATGTCGTGATTTCTACTATGAATAGGCTCAATGAAGTGACAACTATTCATTGGCACGGCTTTGAAATACCGCCTGCGATGGACGGAGGAGCTACGGCGCATCACCACATTCATCCCGGTGAACAGTTTTTTTCTTCCTTTGAAATACTAAATCGAGCAGGCACTTATTGGTATCATCCTCATCCACACGAAAATACAGAGGCGCATGTAGTTAGAGGGCTGGCAGGCATGATAATTATTCGAGATGAAGAAGAGGCTGCGCTAGAATTGCCTCGCACTTATGGTGTGGACGATATTCCGCTGATTATTCAAGATAAAACTTTCGATGACGATGGTTTGATTGTTGAAACTGGGCTTTCTGATACGATGATGGTCAACGGAACACTTAATTCACTCTTAGATGCACCTGCACAAATGGTTCGTTTTCGAGCGTTAAATGCCTCGGCAGCAAGGCATTATTATCTCGGGTGGAGTGATTCAACTACTTTGATTCAAATTGCCGTTGGAGGTGGCTTATTAGAAAGTCCGCTCCCACAGCATCGTATTCAAATTGCGCCTGGGGAACGAGTAGAGTTTTTGGCCAATTTTAATGGTCGAGCAGGAGACAGTTTGCAACTTATGAGTTTTGCACCAGAAATGGCAGAGGGTACTGCTGGACAAGGCCCCGTCTTTGCGCCAGGATTAGTTGGAGCAAATAGCCCATTGAACGGTGCTATTTTTCCCATATTAAGTGTTGCCGTAGGAGTTCAATCGGAACATCCAATAACTAATTTACCGCCTGATGTCTTGACGGAGCATACCGAAAAGCCTAAAGAAACAGACGCTACCCATACCCGCGTTTTAACTATTGGTAGTCCCAATAATGGTGCAGGCGGTCCTTTCTATTTTAATGAAGAATTTTATGAGGAAGAAACCATTAATCAATCTGTGCCTGCGGGGAGTATCGAAATTTGGGAAATTAAAAACAACACGTTAATTGGTCATCCTTTTCATTTACATGGGGGGAGTTATTTTTTATTAGATAGAAATGGCTTGCCACCTCCTAAAAACGAAGATGGTCCCAAAGATGTATGGTTTCTCAATCGAGGAGAAACCATGCGGATTATCGTTCGTGCACCTTTTTTTGTGGACTATGAAGTACCTTATATGTACCATTGCCACATGTTAGGGCATGAAGATGGTGGTTTAATGGGCAATTGGATAGTCACAGACCCTATGACGGTTAGTACCGAAGAACCGATTGCTGATTTTGGATGGTCTGTAAATCCAAATCCTACTGCTAGTTTAGTTCAAATAAATGCACAATTGAAAAAGGCAACGGAAATTCGATTAGAGATTTTTTCTGTTACTGGAAAAAGTATATTTAATATTTCTGAAAGGGCAGATATCTTTTATCATAAAGAAATAGATTTAAGTGGGAATCCGTCTGGTCTTTATTTAGTCAAACTGACCGCAGACGACCTAAGTGTCCATCAGAAACTATTTTTACTAGGTAACTAATTCCGTCCTTTAAACAGTCCATTTTACCCTCATTTATATCAAAATTAAAAAACATGTATCAAAATTTCTTCTTTGTTCTTATAGTCTTGCTAAGTACTTCTACATTTAGTACCGCTCAAATTCAACTTCCCAATAATGGTTTTGAAGAGTGGATAACAGATACTGTTCCACCTATTAATAACACCGATGAACTTGTTGGCTGGACAACGTCTAACTTCATCGTAAATGCGGGTGCAAATCCAACTGTTTTCAAAACGACCGATGCTGCAGTCGGAAATTTTGCGGTAAGAATAACAACAGACACCTCGGTTGTTCCTGTACCTTTTGGAGACGGTTCTTTGGATACGATAGCAGGATTTGTAGCATTAGGCATTGTTAACCAACTGTCAACTGGTGGTATCGCTTATATAGACCGCCCACTTCAATTATCTGCTTGGATAAAAGGAACGGTAATACCTAGCGATACTTGTGCTATATTGGTAGATTTGACTGGGGTAGATGACAATAGTTCTATAGATGTTTTAATTGGGCGAGGTCAAATTTTATTGACAGAAACGGATACTATTTATCGAAAAGTAACAACGAACATAACCTATTTTAGCGATGCACAACCAGAATGTCTAAAAGTTCGATTGAATGCAGGAGGGTCTCGGAATTCTTTAACTATTTTTCCCAATAATGAATTTTTTGTAGATGAATTGGTTTTAGAAGGCGGCGTTGTGACAGCAACCGATGAATCATTAGCAGCAAAACAAAAGGTAAAAGTAATGCCTAATCCAATGAAAAATCAAGCAATAGTTGAATTTGAAAACCCGAATAGAGAACCCCTCCATTTTTCTTTATTCAATTCAAAGGGACAAAAAGTAAGAGAAAATCTTAATTTGACAGGCAATCAATTATTATTAGAAAAAGGCAATCTTCCTAAAGGGTTTTATTTCTTCAACTTGTCGAATAAGCAGCAAGTCGTTTATTCTGGAAAATTACTGATTCGTTAAACGCTAAAACTATGAAAAATGCTTTTTTATTTTTTGTTTTTACGATGGTTCCAATTGTAAAATTTGTTCAGTATTGTTTGAATTACAAAATATTCAGAAAGAAAGCATTGACAGCACCTGCTGCCGATACGTCTTCCCAATTGGAATAATTTTACCATTTTTTAAAATTAAATTATATTTTTCTCTTCCTTTAATAGCAGCAATAGGCACAATAAAAGAGCGATGAACTTGTACAAATTGGTGTGCTGGTAAGGACTTCATTAGCTTTTTTAAGCTACCCAATACTAAATAGTTCGTCTCTTTTGTCCAATATTTAATGTATTCACTAGACGCCTCCAGTAATTCTATTTCGGAATGGGGGATTTTATATTCGTAGGCACCTGATTTAATGTGCAAATAGTCAGGTTGGGCATCATTCATAACCAACTCGTAAGCAGCTGCCTTTCGTTCTATGGATAATACTTGTTTTATTTTTAGGACACTTTTTTTAAATCGTTCTTCTGTAATTGGTTTGAGCAAATAGTCTAGCACTTTTAAGTAATAGCTTTCTACGGCATAATGAGCGTAAGCGGTCGTTAAAACTATTTTAGGAACAGTCGTAGTAGCTTTTAAAAAATCAATACCCGTTTCTCCTGGCATTTGGATATCCAAAAAAAGCACATCGACTGAATTGTTGGCTAAGTATGCGCGAAGTCCAGTTGTATTTTTAAAAATTTCCAGTAGTTCGAGTCCTTCTTCTTGCTGAATAAGGTCTGCTAATAAAGCCCTTCCGAGTTGGTCATCTTCTACTACAACGCATTGAATGATTGGTAATTTATCCATTTTGTTGAATACTTAAAAACACTTTAAAAATTCCATTTTGTTGCCCATAATCCAACTTAAATTGATTGGGGTATTTTAATTGAAGTCGCTTGCTAACATTCTCAATACCAATACCACTATAACTGGGGTCTTTAGTCGTGTTCATCGTATCAGAAGAGGTGTTCTTACATTCAAAAATCAATTCTCTTTCTTTTTGTTGAAGATGAATATAAATAGGGTTTGATTTCTTATTCTCCCCATGTTTAAAGGCATTTTCGACAAAAGGAATGAGTAAAAAAGGTTCAATGCGGTACTGTGAGTCTTCAATGTTTACCTCCCACTCTACCCGAATAGCATCCGCTTTATATTGTTGGAAATATACATAGTTTTCTAAATAGTTTACTTCTCGTTCGAGTAAGACCTCTGGGCTATTTGCCTCATAGGTTAAATAGGTTAACATTTGAGAAAGTTTGGTGATGTATGCGCCCGTTTTTTGTGGAGAAAGTCGAGCAAGGGCATAAAGTCCATTTAAAGCATTTAGAAAAAAATGTGGGTGCATTTGCGCTTTTAAATAACTCATTTCTGCTTGTGTTTTTTCTCGCTCTAACTGGATTTTTTCCTGCTGTTTCTTGATATAATCAAGCGTTACTTGATAAACCAAACTGATTAGTATGACCGTAATGGCAGTCCCCAATAAGATGGATAATTTAACCCGATTAGAACCTTTGCTAAATCGTTGCTGAATAGCGTCAGAGTCAGTCGTATATAATTCTAATTTAATGTCAAAGACCGATAAATAATCTAATTCAACAACTAGATTGCCTACCAAAAATAATAGACCAAAAATACTTATTACATAAGCTAAATATCTGGACTGATTGAAAAGGATAGGAATTAATATTTTCCTGTTCAGATAGACTAAACTCATATAAAGTACTAGAAAAGTCATTGCTATACCAAAAGCTTTAGACCAATGAGTCATTCTTGTATAAAAAGCAAAAGAACTTAGAAATAATAATAACCACAAAGTGAATTCTATTAACCTTCGTTTGGTATTTGTTTCTGCCATAGCAATTAAACTTATTTAGGATAGCAAACAGCGTTGATTAAATCTTAAAAACCTAAAATTACACTTTCCTTTGCTTTAATTTTTAGGGCGTAATTTCCATTCGCTGATTAGACCTTTCCATTCGCTGAATACCCAATAAAATGTGAGTACATCAAGACAACTTTATTCCTTTACACAGTATCTAAGAGGTAGTTTTACCTCAAAAATTTAATTATTTTTTAATAAAAAATTTACTGTTATGATTAAAATTAATTTTAAGCCCTTGTTGGCATTGGCATTTTTTAGCCTTGTATTTTTTATGGTTTCTTGTGAAAAAGAAAGTTTAAATGCGGAGGTTACGGAAATTACCGAAAATTATGTCAACCAGTCTGTATTTGAAATGCAAAAAAGAGGCAATGCTGGAAAATTTGGCTGCTATGAATTTGTCTTTCCTATCTCCATTAATTTGCCAGATGGGTCAGTAGTCTCTGTTGAATCTTTTGAAGATTTACGAGCAGGGATAGCCGATTGGAAAGGAAATAATTCAGCAGCAAAGGAACGACCTCATTTAGCTTTCCCTATTGAAGTAGTTTCAGAAGAAGGTGCAGTCATTAGCGTAGAAGATTTCGTTGCATTAGGAGCGTTACGCAGAGCATGTGCTAAAAAATTCTTCGAAAATACAAAATGGGAAGACATTAAGGGATGTTTCGTTGGCGGGTTTCGTGGTGGACGACCTGACGGTGTTGGTGGTGGACGACCTGACGGTGTTGGTGGTGGACGACCTGATGGTGTTGGTGGTGGACGACCTGATGGTGTTGGCGGCGGACGACCTGACTGTATGAACGGAGACCGATGTTTTAGATTAGCTTTTCCAGTAACTGTAAATTACCCTGATGGTAGTAGCGAAAATTTTGATACCCATGTAGCTTTAAAGAAAGCTGCCAGAACTTGGCGTATGGCTAATCAAGCATCAACTACTACTCCTCAATTAGCTTTTCCATTGACTATTGAAATGGAAGATGGTACGACTCAATCTGTAGAAAGTAAAGACGAGTTAAAAGCCATAAAAGATAACTGTAGTAGTGGGAGCTAAAATAGGATAGTAATCTACGAATTTTATATTTAGAAAATTTAAGAAGATGGATTTTGTGGTTGGAAAGTCAACTAGGCTTTTCAGCCACCTTTTAAAGACCTATTTCGTTTACAAAAGAATAATAATGAAACTAATTTCCCAACTACTAATTATGCTTTTTGCTTGTTTAGCTCATGGAGCAGCCAATGCTCAAAATATGAGTAACACGAAGATAAAAGGCGATTATCAAAATAAATCTTTAGACCTTGTTTTATTAGATTTAGAAATAAACTACCGATTGCAATTTGACTATGAAGAGGACGAAATTCAGGATATTATAATCAATCAATCCTTTGGAAAACTACCTTTGGCAGATGCGATGAAAGTTATCCTCTCTGGAACTGGATTAGCTTACGAAACTATCCCTCCTAAAACTGTCCGTGTTTTCAAAGGAACTTTAACAAAGAAGGAGTCAGTAAGTCCTTCCAGTCATCAACCCCTAAAAAAGAATTTCACGCTTAATGGTACGATTAAAGATGCCAATACGGGAGAAACCCTACCTTTCTCAACCATACAAGTGCGTGGAACGAGCATTGGTGCCTCCGCTAATGTGGATGGGCAATTCACACTCTTTGAAGTACCTTCCGATACCGTTGTATTAACGGTGCAATATCTTGGTTATCGAACAAAATATCTGCGGTTAGCACCTACTATGGATTTTACAGATTTTAGCATTAACCTAGAAGATTTTAGCCAAGAATTAAGTGAGGTACTAGTCATCGCTGAAAAAGAAGAGCAATTGCTAAAAGCCTCTACGGGCATTAGTAAAATTAGTGTTTCTCCTGCCCAATTGGCTTATTTGCCCAGTTTTGGAGAAAAAGATATTTTTCGGTCTTTGCAATTATTACCAGGCATTAGTGGTTCGCAGGAAAATTCTTCGGGCTTGTTTGTTCGTGGGGGAACGCCCGACCAAAATCTAATTTTATTTGATGGGTTTACCGTCTATCATGTGGATCATTTATTTGGCTTTTTTAGTGCTTTTAATAGCAATGCGATTAAGGATGTACAATTGTATAAAGGTGGTTTTGAGGCCAAATACGGCGGTCGTTTATCTAGTGTAGTAGAATTGACGGGAAAAGATGGTAACTCCGAGGAATTTAATGTAGGAGGTGGCTTAAGTTTATTGAGTGTGAATGCCTTTGTTGAGGCACCGTTGTTTAAGGGCAAAGGCTCATTTTTGGTAGCAGGAAGACGGTCTTTTCAAAGTAATTTTTATAGCGATTTATTTGATTCCTTTACGGAAGCTAACGAAGGAACAACGGAAAATACTCCAAACCCAGGAGGCAGACCTGGTGGATTTGGTCAACAGCGGGTGCAACCCAACTCTTATTTTTATGATTTGAATGGCAAAATGACTTTTCGACCCACCAAAAAAGATGTGATTGCGCTAAGTTTTTATAATGGACAAGATGATTTGGATAACTCTCGAATTACTGATAATAATTCTTTTACGGGCGGTCCTTTTGGAGGTGGTGGCAGTAGTGGCAATAGTGACTTTAATTTCCAGAGTAGTAATACTGATATTACGCAATGGGGAAATTGGGGGGCTAGTCTAAAATATGCTCGTAAATGGTCAGACCGATTTTACACCAATGCCAATATTTCTTACTCCAATTATTTTAGTGAGCGAGACAGAAGAGACGAAATTACAATTACTAGAAGTGATACCACAACTAATAGAATTACAGGTAGTTACGAGAATAATGATTTAAAAGATGTCACGCTTAAAATTGATAATGAATTTAACATCAGTCAAGCTAATAAATTAGAATTTGGATTACAAGCGACCTATAATGACATCGCTTATGAATTTACTCAAAACGATTCGATAAATATTTTAGATAGAGAAGATACCGGTTTAACGAGTTCTATTTACGTGCAGGATAAGCATACTTTTTCTGATAAATTGATTCTGACAGGAGGATTGCGCACCACTTATTATGATGTTAATAATAAACTTTATCTCGAACCCAGAGCGTCCTTCACTTACTTATTATCCGATAGAATTAGGTTAAAAGGAGCTTATGGAAAATACAATCAGCAAGCGACCCGAATTGTCCGAGAAGACATTCAGCAAGGGAGTAGAGATTTTTGGTTGTTGGCAGATGATGAAAGAGTACCTGTTAGTGCCTCCGAACATTTTATTGGAGGTATCAGTTATGAAACGCCTGCTTTTCTTTTTGATGTAGAGGCCTATTATAAAAAACTGGATGGCTTGTCAGAATATACGACTCGATTGACTCCTTCTGGTTTTGGGCCTAACCAAACGCTTGATTATGAGGAACTGTTTTTTACAGGTACGGGGGTCGCAAAGGGTG
>JBGCFJ010000597.1:0-3240 GCA_045106885.1 Saprospiraceae bacterium | reverse complement strand
AAGCTTCCAAGGCTGCTTCTAATGCTTCCTCGTTATCAATGGTTTGAACCGTACCATCCGTCAAGGTAATATTGATAGGAAACTGAACATCAATATCTTCTGCTGAATCCTCATTGGCTTCATAATAAGCTTCGATAGTTGTAAATAATTCAGCCTCAGAATTGACATCAATGGTACTACTATCAGGATAAACCAAAGTAATCGGGAAGTTTAGCTCAAAGCAAATATCGAAATCAATATCACCATAACAAGTTTCCCAAAGGGCCTCTTCTTCCATTTCGTTGCTCACTGTTTGGGTAGTTCCATCTTCTAATAATACCTCAAAAGGATAAATAGGAAGTGGGTCATTTTTACTTTCAGGATTAGCATCATACCAAGCTTCTATGCTTGTATATAAGTCTTCTTCGTTTGCATAACTAATTGTTTCGCCACCAGGAAATTGGATTTGAATTGGATAAACTAAGGTAAAGCAATCTTCGAAGTCATCTTCAAAATCTTCGTCTTCCCATTCGTCTTCATAATCTTCACCATGCTCCTCAAACCAGTTTTCTAAAGCTTCAAATAATTCTTCTTCGCTATTAACCGTGATAGTCGTGCCATCAGGCAAGTCAATTTCAGTAGGGAACGTTAAATCATCTAAAGTACCACAATCAAAATCGCCGAAGAAATAGTCGTCTAATTCTTCTTCGGAACAAACATGATAATTGGTGATGCCTTCGCAATCGGCTATACAAGCACTTTCATAAATTTCACCATCATCGGTACAAACAGGCTCAAATAAGCGAGTAATTTCTGCTTCAGAAAGATTTTCTAAAACAGCTTCTACGGCTGCCTCCACTTCTTCATGAGAGGCGTCAAAATCAACACCATCAAATAAATCGTAGCATCCACAATCCATATCCATTGAATCTGGGTTGCTATTATTGCGGGAGTTAGCGAAGGTAGCGGCTGCCATTGCTCTAGTTTGAGTGGCAGCATTAATATCAATCGTCGTAATATTTTCGGGGGAATTATTTTCTACAGTTTCGGGTGTGATTCGGTCTTTTTTACAAGCGGTAAAGAAAAGTAAAGAAACAAGGAATAAGCCAAAAAAACTTTTTAATTTTGTCATAAATTTTGAACTGTTTTGGTAATTAGTTAAATGTGCATTGAACAATTGGCCAAATTGTTTTGTGTATTTTGTCGAATACGAACACCAGACAGTTCAATTTTTTTTATCCCCCATTTTTATTTTTAAAGAATTTTGTCATTTGGCTGCTATTTTAATTTTAACAAATTGAATATTAGTTGTTTAGAGGAATATATTTTTTCTTGTTTTTAGTAAAATTATCATGGAAAAAACATCGACTTACCTGTTTTAAAGAGGAAAAACAATCTATTTAAATACTCGTACCCTACTCTTAACTCATCATTTATAACTCATAACTCATTTTGATTACCTACCAATTCAGCGACCAAATTACCATTGACTGGTTGGTCAAAAAGATGTCGCAATTTCTCTTTCCAGATTTATCCAAGCAACAAACTCGGATTAAAAAACCATTTATAGGCGTTTTAGCCATCCAAAATCGGCAACCTATTGGATTGATTCTAGCCTCTTCAGAATCGACTCAAACCATCTATCGCATTCACTCTTTTTTAGTCCATCCTTCCTTTCGGCAGCAAAAAATAGGCAGTCATTTAGTCCAACAATTAGAACAACACATTCAACAAAGAGGCGGCAAAAAGGTAGAAGGTATGTATCGGAGTCATTGGAAATCCGTCCTTTTTATACAGCAAATCCTCCAACAACAAGGTTGGACTGAACCCAAAGCGAAATTAATAATGGCGAATGGAAAAGCAGCCGATGCTTTAGCTTATTTTGGTAAATCTAGTCCATTGTTTAATACTTTTACTTTTTTATCTTTTACTCAGATGGAAAATTCTGATTTAGAATTTATTCAACAGAAACAAACAAGTACCCAATGGTTTGCCCCTGAATTACATCCATTGACAGCACAATCGACGATACACCCAGCTTGTAGTTTTTTATTGAAAAAGGAAAAAGAGATAATTGGTTGGATTGTTTCCCATCATTTGCAAGCAGATTTAAATGAAATAACTGCTTTTTTTATTGATAAAAAATATAGTTCCTATAAATTGGCTTATCGGATGATTCAACTAGTTTTAACAAAACAATTAGCATTAGGTATTCCCAAATTTTTAGCGACTTCAAAAATGGATGGTAATCCTGTGGCTAAATTGATTGAACGAGGAGGGAAAGTGACGGATGTTTTTTGCACAAAGGGGGTTTATAGTAGTAAACAACTGAAATATTAATGCTTGAATGATAAATCGTCTAAGGGTATTGAAGTACCTACAACCAAATACTCGACACTCCAGCAGTGCTAAAAGCTTGACAAGGAGGGCCACCAATAATTAAATCAATGGTAGTGCTATAAATGTAATGCTATAATATTTTATAAACCCAATGTTTCTTATGGGGTTTACTTAGAAATGGCCTTACAAGTGTACCACCACCAAAAAAATGACGGATTAAGGATGGTTGTCTCAATGGGTTGTTTCTTTTAGTTCTATTTACCGCTATATAACGTATATCAAGAAAATATAAAATTAAGTAAAACCTTTTTGAGATGTCCTAATTTAGACGAAACATACTATCAAAATGTAATACTTTACTTGATAGTATTAATTTTCTCCAACCGTCTCAAAAAAAACAGCCCCAAATTCAAAATCAACAAACCAAAAATCAATCGTCCCCATTCACTCATCGTAGGGATTTTTTCTTCCGCTTCTTCTTCAGGTGGTTCAGCTACCTGATTAATAATCGGTGCTAAAAGGCATAATTGGCCACTAAATTGCCCAACAAGAATTTCTAAATTTCCATCATTATTAAGGTCTACAAAAGTAGGAGCAGAAAACTCTTCGTCCGTAGAGGTGACAGGTAGGAGGTTATTAAAAGGATTACATGCACCATATAAACCAACAAATTTTGGATTGGTGGCAGTACCATCGTTCCTAAAAAAATAAAGTTCACCAGATTTATTGCCAATTAGGGCATCCAAATCGCCATCTTTATCAATATCGCCAAAGGTAGGCGTAAATTTACCATCTAAATCGACGCCAAAAAAAGGATTATTGGTGTCTGTAAATTGCGTATAATTTGGAGCAATGGATGTGCCATCGTTCCTAAAAAATAGAATCTGTCCAGCTTCATTGCCCACAAAAGCGTCTAAATCA
>JBGCFJ010000596.1:0-2626 GCA_045106885.1 Saprospiraceae bacterium | reverse complement strand
GATTATCAATTTTCAAGCTGGCTATCTAATACTTCATTAGGGTAGGAGTTGACTAATTTAGAAGAGCAAAAGATGCCCTCAAGAAGTTTAGCTCCTAACCTAATGAAGTTATATATTTTTCCAAATAATAAAGTTATATAACGGTCTTAAATTGAGAATTGCTGCGGCCTACTGCCTCTGCTAACTGCCGACTATTTAAGGATTCTTGACTCCCCTATTATAATTCTTCGCCTCTCCCTTCAACTGCGCATTCAAGAAATTAGTCATTTTATTATACAGATGCATTCGAGTAGTGCCACCATAAATGCCATGGTTTCTATTGTGGTAAGTATAGGTATCAAATTGTTTATTGGCATCAATTAAAGCATTCATCATTTCTGCACTTTGCTGATAATGTACGTTATCATCCCCACCGCCATGTACTAATAAATAATGCCCTTTTAACTGGTCAGCAAAATAAACAGGCGAATTATTTTTATAGCCATCAGGATTTTCTGCTTCTGTTCGCATATATCGTTCGGTATAAATCGAATCATACCAGCGCCAGCTAGTTACAGGGGCTACTGCAATGGCTGCTTTGAAAACATCATTGCCTTTTAACAAACATAGAGAAGACATAAAACCACCATAAGACCAACCAAAAATACCTATTCTACTAGCATCTGCATAAGGCAAAGCACCTAAATATTTAGCGGCTTCTATTTGGTCAATAGTTTCATAATGCCCTAATTGTTGATAAGTTACTTTTTTAAATGCTTCTCCTCTAGCGCCCGTACCTCTGTTATCTACACAAGCAACAATGTAGCCTTGTTGTGCTAGCATTTGGAACCACCAATAATTTTGCCCCTTCCATTGGTCTTTTACTTGTTGACTGCCAGGACCGCCATACAAATACATAAAGACAGGATATTCTCTATTTGGATTAAAATCAGTTGGCTTAATCATCCAGCCATTTAATTGTACTTTTTCACTCGTCTCAAATTGAAAAAATTCTACTGGGCTAAGGTCATAATTTGATTGCGTTTCGGCTAAAGCAGCGTTGTTTTCTATGACTCTAATTGTTTCTCCTTTATTATCCCGTACTACATAGGAAGCAGGAGCGTTGATGGTAGAATGATTATTGACAAAGTAATCGAAGGTACTACTGAATTGAGCATTATGAGTACCACCGCCTTTCGTTAATCGTTTTTTACCTTTGCCTTTTAAATTAACGGTATAAATATTTTCTTCTAATGGCGAGGTTTCCGAAGATTTATAATATACCTGTTGGGTGGTTTCATTGACGCCAAAAAACTTACTGACATCATATTTGCCACTAGTCAATTGTTTTTTCTTTTTGCCTTTCATATCATAAAGATAGATATGGTTATAACCGTCCTGTTCGCTGGTCCAGATAAAGCACTTTCCATCTTTTAGAAAAGTTAAATCATCGTCAATATCAATAAAGTACTTATTGGTTTCTTTTAGTAATAAATTGGTCTTTCCATTAGTCGCATCAGCTAATAATAATTCTAATTCATTCTGATGTCGATTCATACGGAAGACACATAATTTATTGGGGTTTTGTGTCCATTTAATTCTTGGAAAATAAATATCTGTTTCGTTTCCAGTTTCAGCCGTTACGGTTTTATTACTAGCGACATCATAAATATGAATGGAAACGATAGCATTTTTTTCGCCTACTTTGGGATATTTAAAAGTCTCATATTCTGGATATAAACCACCTTTAAATTTAGTCATGGTAAATTCCTTTACGGCGCTTTCATCAAAGCGCATGAAAGCAATTTTTTTTCCATCTGGTGACCAATGAAAAGCTTTAGCAAAAGAAAATTCTTCTTCATAGACCCAATCCGCCCCACCGTTAATAATGTGGTTAAATTTACCATCATTGGTAATTTGAGTAGTTGTGCCACTTTTTAAATCTTTGACGTATAAATTATTTTCAAAAACAAAAGCCACCTTATCTGCATCTGGGCTAAAGGTCGCATAACTTTGTTTGCCGTCTTGGAATAGCTCCGTAATGTTTTTTGAGCCTTTGTCCCAAACGTAATAATTGGCCTTAGAAGAACGACGATAAATTTTTTCCTTAGCGGTCTCTAATAAAATTTTTGTTTCGTCCGCATTAAACGTATAACTATCTACTTTTTCTGGAAAATTGGCAGTTGCTGCTATTTCGGAAGTTGCAAAAATAATATCTGTAAATTGGCCAGATACTAAATCATATTTTTTGATGGTATTATCTTCTAATCGAGTATAATGTTTGCCATCATTTAAAAAATTAAAACCAGGTACTGACTTTCCTGCGAATTTATAATCTTGCCAGATATCTGCTACTGTTATTGCTTTCTTTTGAGCAATGCCTTGGTTAATCATTAGGAATAAGCCTAAAGTGAGTAAAAAGAATTTATTTTTCATATTTATTAATTTGAATTTTATGCTCTAGTTGCTAGTAAAAAATAATTTCAACTTTTAGAACACCATGATTTTCAAAATTATGGTATTCTGACAATACTTTTTTTTTTTTTTTTAATTTCAATTCCTTTTTCATTTTCTTAAAATTCTGTTCATGTAATTCGGGATTATCCGTTTCTTCTTCTAAATTAACCAACAATTTTCCATTAATTTT
>JBGCFJ010000595.1:0-7671 GCA_045106885.1 Saprospiraceae bacterium | reverse complement strand
AAAGGGGCGAATAGTGGCATTAAGTATTTTGTCGATACCGAACTCAATAAAGGTAAAGGCTCATCAATTGGATGCGAGTTTCAGATTTTAGATGACCAAGTTCATCCTGATGCGAAACAAGGGAAAAATGGAAATCGAACCCTCGCTTCTTTATACGACCTAATAACAGCCAATGCACAAAATTTCAATTCTAATCTTGGCAAAAAAAGAGTCAATAAATACGAATGGAATAGAGCTCGTATTGTTGTAAAAGGCGCAGAGGTCTCTCATTATTTGAATGGTATTTTGGTCGTGGAATATAACCGAAGCGGACAGGAATGGAAAAATCAGGTTGCCGCTAGTAAGTATAAAGATTGGCCAAATTTCGGAGAAGGGAAACAGGGAAACATTTTACTGCAAGACCACGGTGACCAAGTATTTTATAAAAATATTAAAATTAAAGAATTATAAAAATGAAACTTAATCGAAGAAGTTTTATTAAAACTGCTGCGCTTGGTATAGGAAATGCCTAAGGGTTGGGAGCCGATTAAAAATTAATTATGATTAGATTCGCATCAAAAATAATACTAGCATCTATTCTTTTTGTGAGTGCAATAGGGTGTGCACAAGAAGGGAATCATACAAAAAAATCAGTACAGAAACCTAATATTATTTACATTTTTACGGACCAACAAAGTGCAAATATGATGAGTTGTGCAGGTAATCGTTGGTTAAAAACACCTGCAATGGATTACATTGCAGAAAATGGAATACGCTTTACTCGGGCTTACACGACAAATCCAGTTTGCTCACCTTCCAGAGTTAGTTTAATGACTGGGCGCTTTGCAGGGTATTTTAAAGATGACCAAGGCAATGAGGTTCGTGAAAACAGAGGTTGTATGAAAATTCCCCAGGTGTCAAAAGAGGTTTTAAATACAACCATAACTTCCTATCTTAAAAAGGCAAATTATGACTTGTATTTTGGAGGGAAAGAGCACCTTCCAGCATCTTTAACACCAACCACTTTGGGCTTTACAGATTTTTGCGAAGATGAAAGAGATGAGCTGGCGACAGAAGCAGCAAAAGTGATTAAATACAAGCATAATAAACCCTATTTCATGGTGGTCTCTTTAATTAATCCACATGACATCTGTTACATGGCGCTTCGAGAAATGGCCACTAGTGAAAAAGATGCTCAACTGCTCAAACGTGCTGATGTGGAATTGACCATGCTCGATAGTGCAATGAAAATACCTGATGGAGTTAGCGATGAAGAATTTTTTAAATCGTACTGTCCGCCCCTTCCTGAAAATTATGAACCACAACTAGATGAACCCGAGGCGGTAAAGAAACTCATTAATCTCAGACCATTTCGTAAAAATGCCAGAGAAAATTTCACAGAGCATCAATGGCGTCACCATCGTTATGCTTATCACAGGTTAACTGAATTTTTAGATAATCAAGTTCAAATCATTCTGGATGCGGTGAAGGAAAGTGGTCAGGAAGAAAATACGTTGATTATTTTTTCAAGCGACCATGGTGATATGAGTGCCAGCCACCGAATGGAGCATAAATCAACACTATATGAAGAGTCTGCAAATATTCCATTTATGGCTATGTGGAAAGGGCATATTCCAGCGGGTAAAGTGGATGATGAAAATTTGGTTTCTAATGGATTAGACTTGCTGCCAACGGTTTGTGATTTCGCTGGAATTAAAGGTATGTCTGACCCACGTGGTAAAAGTCTGCGTCCTCTTTTTGAAGGAAAGGAAGTAAAATGGCGGGAAACACTTGGTGTAGAAAGTGAAATAGGAAAAATGGTCATCCATGAAAATGGATTAAAATACCTTCGTTACGATGCTGCTGGATTTGAAGAACAGTTATTGAACCTCAAAGTAGACCCATTTGAAACCACCCACTTTACCAATGATTTAAAATATAAGTCGCAACTTAAAAAACTGCAAAAGATTTATGAAGAGGAATGGTTTCAAGAGTAAAAGGATTTAGAGTATGTCTAAATTTCCACTTCCTGATTGTGATTTTTTACCAGAAAAGCCTGAGTTTTGGTTCTGCAGAACTCCCCTTCGGTTTTTAGCCAAGTAATACAAAAAAAATGTATAATCAATTCAGATTCCCTTCTCCGTATACAAAGTCAATAATGTTTGCTTTTATTAGCTTTATGCTATTGGTTTTAACTTCCTGCTCATCGAATAAATTGGAATCACAACCGACAAAACCCAACATCCTTTTTATTGCGGTGGACGACCTCCGACCAGAAATTAAGAGCTTTGGGGCAAGTCAAATCATCTCCCCCAATTTAGATAAACTAGCTGGACAAAGTATGATTTTTAATCGTGCCTATTGTAATATACCAACTTGTGGCGCATCCCGAGCTAGTCTTTTATCGGGAACTAGACCAACGAGACACCGTTTTGTTACCTATGATACGAGAAAAGATAAAGATATGCCAGATGTAGCTTCACTCATCATGCAATTTAAAAACAATGGCTATCAAACTATTTCCAATGGAAAAGTTTATCATTTTGCGGACGATGATTCCTTGGCTTGGGACGAAATATGGCGACCTAAGGGACACGGTCAAAACTATAAATTAGAAAAAAATCTTCAGCTATTGGACGAAGGAAGTCGTGGTATGCCGTTTGAAGCTGCAGATGTAGCGGATGATGCTTATTTTGATGGAGAAATTGCCAATAAAGGCATAACTGATTTGAGAAAATTCAAGGATAGTGAACAGCCCTTTTTTCTAAGTTTAGGGTTCAAAAAACCACACCTCCCTTTTAATGCCCCGCAGAAATATTGGGATATGTACAATCGAGCTGAAATCACCTTGCCAGAAAGTTATGTACAACCTAAATCTATTCCTAAACGAGCCTTTCATAATTACGGCGAATTAAGACAATACGCTGGTGTAGCCAAGAAAGGACCAGTCAGTGATGAATTTGCCAAAGAACTGATTCATGGTTATTATGCTTGTGTGAGTTATGTTGATGCGCAAATTGGTAAAGTAATGGATGAATTAGAACATCTTGGTTTGGCAAAAAATACTATTATTGTACTTTGGGGTGACCACGGTTGGAACTTAGGCGAACATAAGCTTTGGTGTAAGCATAGTACTTTTGAAACCAGTTTAAATGCGCCACTTATTGTAAAAGTGCCTGGACTTACCAATGGCACCAAAACTAATGCTATTACGGAATATATTGATATTTATCCTTCGCTCTGTGACCTTGCGGGGATTGAAAAACCTGCACATTTAGAAGGAGAAAGTTTTGTTCCTATCCTTAACAATGGAAAAAGAGATAAGAATTTTGCAGTATCCAAGTTTAAAAATGCTGTTACTCTTATCGAAGACGATTTATTCTACACGGAGTGGACAGATGATGCGGGAACAGCATACGCAAGAATGTTATTTGACCATTCCAAGGACCCTTTGGAACTTGATAATTTGGCAGAAAAAGAGGCATATCAAGAAATCGTAGAGCAATTGAGTGAAAGATTGAGAGAAAAATGGGGAAAAGATTTTTTAAAATAAGAAACCTTGAAAGATGGTTGCTGGATTATGAAGAGCGTCTCTACACTTTACAGCCATTTTAAACTAAAAACAATGCTTACCATTACCGCAAAAGAAATGAAAAGCGTACTTTTTCAGCTTTTTAAAAAGTATCAATTTTCAGAAGATAAAGCTTTATTATTGGCAGAGGTACATACTGAAAATACTTTATACGGCATCAATTCGCACGGTATTAATCGAGTACCTCGTTTTATTGACCATATAAAAAAAGGGGTCATTGATATTCACGCAGAAGCAGCGCAAGCGGAAACTTTTGGAAGTATTGAAAGATGGGATGGTCATCTTGGACCAGGCGTTGTCAATGCAGTAAAGTGCACCAATAGAGCTATCGCATTAGCGAAAGAAAATGGAATGGGATTAGTCGCACTTCGCAACACCAATCATTGGATGAGAGGCGGATATTATGGCTGGCAAGCTGCTAATGAAAATTGTATTGGTATTCTATTTACCAATACCCAACCTAATATGCCAGCTTGGGGCGGACAAGAACCTCGGATTGGTAATAATCCTTTTGTCCTATCAATTCCGAGAAAGGAAGGGCCTATTGTATTGGATATGGCATTGTCCCAATTTTCTTTTGGAAAAATAAATGAATACAAATTAAAGGGAGAACAATTGCCTTATTCTGGTGGATGGGATGCTGATAATAATTTATCTCGGGACCCTGAAAAAATTCTAAAAAAAGAACGAGGTCTTCCGATTGGTTACTGGAAAGGTTCTGCGCTTTCGATTGTATTAGATATGCTAGCCACTTTATTATCTGCAGGAAATTCGACCTATAAAATTGGGTTAAAAGAATATGAAACGGCTATTTCACAGGTGTTTCTCTGTATCTACCCTGAAGTTTTTCCTGATAAGCAACTACAACAAAGGTTGATTAATGAAATAATTGAGTATACGCATAATGTGACTCCAATGCAAAAAGGAACAAGAACTTATTATCCTGGGGAACGGTCTGCTGCTGCTAGAAAAATAAATGCTAAAAATGGGATGAAAGTAGATGAAGTAATCTGGCAGAATATTCTGAATCTATTAAAGTAATTTAGATGCAAAAAACAATTATTTTTTCCCTTTTAGGAATCATTTCCCTATTGCTCATTCGATGTAAAACCTCAAACCCAATAATAGGAAAAACAAACAAGGAGGAAATCCTATTTAATAAACTTGATGAAAGGGATAATTGGATACTCGCTTTTCAAGATAAAGGCACAAATGACTGGCAGCAAAATTGGACTTTAGATGGTTTAATTGCGACTGTAGAAAATAGTGAAAAGGGGATGAACTTTAGTGCAGGGCCTGAATATAAAAATGATGCACATCATGCAGTCCTTTGGACAAAACCCTCTTTTTCAGGAGATATAAAAATAGAATACGATTACACTCGAACCGATACCGAAAATAAGTGCGTAAATATTCTATACATCCAAGCCACAGGGGTAGGGGAGTTGCCTTTTGAAAAAGATATTTCTAAATGGAAAGCATTACGAGAAGTTCCAACCATGCGAAAATATTTTGATAATATGAATGCACTCCATATTAGTTATGCCGCATTTCCTAATACAAGTGATACTAGTAGTTATATTCGGGCAAGGCGTTACCCTGCTGCTCCAAATAATTTTCGGGAGTCAACAAAAATTGACCCTTCCTATGACAATCAAGGTTATTTTAAATCAGGAGAAACCTATCATATCACGGTCATCAAAACGAATAAAGAACTCTTTTTTCAAATGGAAGGCGCAAAAAGCGCAAAATTGTTTTCTTGGGACTTGTCGAGAATTCAACCTGTTAGAGAAGGGCGAATCGGATTGCGACATATGTACACTCGGTCGGCTATTTATAAAAACATTAAAATTCACCAAATTAATCCTTAACGGTTTTTACCTCTTTGAAAAAGAACGGATTGTCACTAAGCCGCAAAACTTTACCACTAGCGGTCGTTACTCCCTTTATAATAACCTCTTTGGTTCTAATATATGGAAACTGCTCTTGATAAGAATCATCAATCATTTTTGAATTAAAGTCTCTAAAAATAGCAGGCCCCTCATAATCCGCTGGATGATTGGTATCATCGATTTTTAGATTCTCAATCGTAATCCGTTCGGGCATATAGCAGGTATAGCCAAAATCATGTTGTCCAGAATAAGCTCCGCTGATTAGGTTGACTTTTGTGGGTTGACCGTTATTGGGCACGAAAACACAATTCCGTATGATAAATTCCCCTCGCCAAGTACTGCCATAATCGGGGCGTAGATTAATAATACTTCTGCCTCGTATGGTGGAGTTTTCTATGGTAAAAGTACCACTACCAATGGCATTGATACCCATGTGTCCCAAGGTCGAGTTGCGAATGGTCGCATTGGCAACGCCCTGATGTGCATCAAATCGAGAAAGAATACAATTATCGTACAACATATTTTTACAATGATTAGACCCCAAGATTCCCCAATAGGTTTTGTCGTTAATATCATTCGTTTGGCTACAGTTGATGAAGGATACATTCAAAGCATAATTGACCGAAAGGTCGTAAGAACCCATTGAAACTGGTTTTCCCGCACGACCAATAGTGCGATAGGTTTTATGCCCTGTAAGGGTTGTATTCTTTACGGTGACATAAGCACAATCTCGAATATTAAAGAAACCACCATACGGAGCACCGTGGTCTCCTTCCCCTATTATTCGGTGTTCCAAACCGTCCACAATCACATTAGAGCGTCTAATGGCAATGTTTCGTTGATGATAATTGTACTTTGATTCCGCTTGATTGGCAATCGTTGTAAACTGTCCTCCAGTAATATGCAGCGGTTTTTCGTCAATGGGTAATACCTTAATATCAGTAATTTGGTCAAAATTCCATATAATTGGTGCGTTCATATCCACTTTACCGTTTTTATCCACAATAAAAATATCAGATTTTGACGAGCCATTATTTGGATTTAATCCATACCGAATATAATGCTTTACATCAGAATTCGTGACCGTAATAAGGCAAGTGCTAGGCAAAGAAACTTTAATTTTTTCTTGATTCCGCTTGAGCGAAGTGAACGATTCAATTTTATAAGGTGCTAGGCTAGAAGAAACTAGGAAGATAGCCGCATTTCGATTTTCTACATCCGTATCGTCGATAATAAACTTCGCCGTTCCAAAATCAGTATCGGTTTGAATGACTGCTGTGCGCTCTTTTCTACCAATATAATAAGTAGCTGCAGCATCCGCTTTCACTAAAAGGTTATGCTTATTGGCGAAGGCATGAGTCGCTGCGATTGCATCTATGTCATCCGTTTTACCATCTCCTTTAGCACTGAAGTCACTATAATAGACTATTCCTTTAGCTTTGAATTTGCGGATTTTTTTTGAGGATACATTCACTTGTAATTGTCCATCTTTACTGGTTTGGACTTTGGTTTTCTTCTTTTTTGAGGTTATCACTATTTCTTCGATTGGGCTTTTGTTTTGCCCTTGTGCTAGAGTAGTGGTGATTAATAGAAGGTAAATTAGGTGTATGTATTTCATGTTTTATTGATGGATAATCTATTTAAGCGATACGAAGAATATAATGATCCTGCCTAAGGAGATAACTGTGACCGAAGCGTCTTAGTTACCATATATCATTAGATAAATTTTCAGGATATTCAATTTACAATTTTACAAATCGATAACTCAATCTATCAATATAAACGAAATATATTCCCGAAGGAAAATCACCAATGTTTAATACTTCTATTGCGTTCTTAGGTTCTATCATCCTAATTACTTGGCCAGCAGTATTAAAAATATAGTAAGGTTTATTCCTCAATTTTGGAGGTAAGTGAATATGAACGCTGTTTGCTGACACCGTAGGTCTGACACCTATAAAAGGAGTATCCACTAGGGTAGTAGTAGAAGTAACGACATTGACAGTAATAGTGATTTCGTCAGCTGTAGTTTCTCCATCATTATCTTCTACAACGACTTTTAAGGTATAAGTACCTGGAGCCATATTTTTGAGTTCTGGGTCTAGGTCGGAGCGATGTCCCCAATCATAAGGAGCGACAATTTCTTGTCTAATGAAATTATCATTGAGATAAAGTTTTGCATTAACAATATTTCCATTAGGATCTATT
>JBGCFJ010000594.1:0-2450 GCA_045106885.1 Saprospiraceae bacterium | reverse complement strand
AACATTCCTATCAGTTCCTTGAATCAATCTTTAGAGGACATTACGGAAAAAAAAAAAAAAATTGAGATTCATGATGACCCTGCATTAACAGGAGAATTACCAGCTTTCTTATGGAGATGGACAAATGTTACTCGTTTCCAATTAAAGCGAACAGGTATCACCAGCATCAACACGTCAGGCTTGGAAAACATGGTAAATTTGACGGAATTTAACACGGAAGCAAACCCAATTACTGGCGGAATTCCTGGTGTTATTTTCACTTTACCAGCAATGGAAAAAGTGTATTTACATAATTGTGAATTTGATGCAGTTCCTGCTGAAATGGTAGCTAAAGCTGGAATGACTCGTTTATATTTAAATGGAAATAACTTGACTTCTTTACCTGACATGGCTAGTATGACTTGGGGTGGCGGAGCAAAAGTTCGAGTACAGGATAACCATTTAACTTTTGAAGATTTAGAAGGAAACGTTGCTGTTACAGCAGATACTTTAGTTGCAGAATTTAAATATTCTCCACAAGCAAATGTAGGCGAAGCGACAAGTGTAGAAGCGGTAGCAGGTGACGCTGTTACAATGGAATTACCAGTTGGAGGTACTGCAAATGTTTATACTTGGGTTAAAGGAGAAGAGGAAGCTGTTGGAAGTGCGGAAACTTATACTATTGCTGCTGTAACTGCCGAAGATGCTGGTAAATACCGTTTACTAGTACAAAATGAATTGGTACCAGGCTTAGATATTTGGAGCGAACCTTTCCAATTATTTGTAGATGGCGTAACGAGTACTTTTGACGTGAATCATTTTGGAGAAATCAAAGTGATGGGTAATCCAATGACCCACACTTTAAGTATCCAAACGGATAAGCAGATTGACCGTGTGATGATTCACAGTATCAATGGACAACAACTCCGTAATCAAGATGTGAATAATTTACAAATTAATGTACCTGTTTCAAACTTAGCACCAGGTATGTATTTGGTGACTTTACAGGCTGAAGGACAATTTTATACCTTGAAAATGGTGAAAGAATAATTACTGTATTTAACAATAATATATTTTTAATGGTGATTCGACTTTTTGTTGAATCACCATTTTTTTTGGGCATAAAGGAATTTTGATGGAATAAATGTGACCGTTTAGGAATTTAGGACATCAGATTGACAAGATTCCCAAAAAGTCGATTTGTAATTTCCAAACCTAATCTAGTTTTTTCTTAAGTTTATTATTCGTTGATGAAGTAGTTGACAACAATTATTATTACGAAAGTGATATGGGTATTCCCGATTGTTATAATGTGGTTGCAAATGCTGTTCAAGAAATAAATGAAGTACCAAAATACGATTATTTGCATATAAAGTATTACATGATAAAGCAATGGAATTCGTTGATGAATCTAAATTGGCGAAAATGGAAGGCAATGGATGGAAAAAATAGGTACTTAATAAGCCTTTGGGTCATCCTTATCTCCCAAATTCTTTACTCGTTTATAAATATCTTTAAGGGCTATTTCACAATCAATAGCATATAATTTAATGCTTTGGTCTAAACCAAAGGCTCTGGAAATACGCCATAAACCATTGTTTTCTTTATACCAAGTTTGCACTTTTGGAATAGTCTGCCAAACTAATACATATTCTTTAAAAGAAGGGATACTGCGGTAGCCTTCAAATTTTTCGTTGCTATCGAATTCTTTAGTAGATTTAGAGAGTACCTCGATAATCAAAGAAGGATTAACAATAACGGCAGTACTGTCTTCGTGCATTTCTTCGTCCCCACATAATGCCATACAATCAGGGTAAACGCCTCTATTGAAGTCTGGAATAAATACCTTTTGGTCACTACTATATACGGTACAATTTTTATTTTTTTTGTCTAATGCAATATCTATCGCTGTTCCTATACTATTAGATACTTTATTATGATTGGGTGTTCCACCTGCCATTGCTACTATAATACCGTCCCAATATTCACTCTTATATTCGGCATTCTCCTCTAATGCTAGATATTCTTTGAAGGTATATTGTTGTTCTGTTAATTTTTTAGCTGCACTCATTTTTTTATTTTTAATAATCCTTTATAGCAAATATAGCTTTTTTTTGAGAAATATGAAACTAGGATTTTTATATAGAGTGTCGGCAGGCATGCCCCATACTTGCACTTTATCCAAATCGCCTTGTTCTTTTTTCAACCAAAAGAAGTCGAGCATATAAATAGCAAAGCTGTGGAATTATTTTTACTTTTAACCAATATTCCAAAACATTTCATTTGTATGATGATATTCATGGAAACGCAAAAAAAACGCTGGAATATTTTTTAAAAAGAATTCAAATAATTAGTGACGACGCAGGAATAAATTGAGCCATATTACTTGTTCTTATTTCCTTCTAAGAATACTTAAAAAAGCCTTATGTAGCTTGGCTATATGCGGTTTTTTAAGCGCCCTTAGAAGAAAA
>JBGCFJ010000593.1:0-8753 GCA_045106885.1 Saprospiraceae bacterium | reverse complement strand
TATCAACACATGCCCGCTTTACGAATTACGGATGATGATGCTTATCGCTTTTACGCCTTTCTGAAAAGCCCAGAAGGAGGTGCTTTGCATAATGACCAAATTAAGTTGTTGATTGATGAAGATGCGACTAGAAATAATATTTTATCGGCCTTACAAGAAACGCTATTGAAGGCAGATGAAAATGATGTAATTGTCTTTTATTATTCTGGACATGGCTTAGAAGGGTCTTTTATTCCAGTAGATTATGATGGATTTAATAATCGAGTATTACACGATGAAATCAAGCAAGTATTTGAAAAAAGTAAAGCCAAGCATAAAATTATTTTTGCAGATGCTTGTTATTCTGGTAGTTTATTAGCGATGAAAAGCGTAGTGAATAATACTTTAGAAAAATATTATGGTTCTTTTAGAGATACTAAAGGAGGATTAG
Source organism: Saprospiraceae bacterium (assembly GCA_045106885.1). GTDB lineage: Bacteria > Bacteroidota > Bacteroidia > Chitinophagales > Saprospiraceae > JAFMDF01. The sequence continues at coordinate 8,323 of JBGCFJ010000593.1, read as the reverse complement.
CATTTTTTACTTCTTCTCAAGGAGAAGAAATATCTCTAGAGGATGGCGGGCTAAGACAAGGTATTTTTACCCACTTTTTAATTAGAGGGTTAAATGGAGAAGCAGATACCAATCAAGACAAAATTGTGACGATTCAAGAAATAGCCGATTTTGTTTCTAAAGGGGTACGAAAATATACTGCCAAAGTGCAGACCCCTGTTTTGACAGGAAATTATGATAGAAATATGCCCGTGGCGGTGATACGGTAAATCAGTAGGCAGTAGGCAGTATTACAGTTTAGTACTGCCACTGCCTACTGCCACTGCCCACTGCTGACTGCCCACTGTAAATACTCCCACCGTTTTTTTATTCCCACATTTAACCGTACTTTTAGCGTTATTAAGCAACAGTGGATTCTTTTTTAATGACGCCTACGACTTCAGTTAGGCCTAAAGGCCTTTGACGAGAAAGCCTAAAGGCTTTGCTACCAGTTGTCCGCAACGTAATTTATATAGAAAACAATAAGCCAAAACCCAAATAATTCCCTCGCTGAATCGTCCCAACACTTCCCTGTTGGAAATAATTATTATTCACAGCAGTAGGCGCAACAGCACCTTCATCCCCATTCCTAAGGGTATAAGCTAAACTCAATCTAACCTTGCTAGAAACATAATAATTTAAGGTGATTTCGAAGTAATTATCAGTCCCTGCAAAAGTGCCTAAACTAGTAGCATCTGCTTGCCCCCTTGCATCTATTGGTCCATCGAAAAAGACATAAGCCAAAACAGGTTCTAATTCTTTTCCATTATCAAGGGGTAAATAATAGCCTGCTTTGATAAATCCAGTTGTAGCGGTACTGGAAAGATTACCATTTTCTCTTTTTAACTGCATCCATTCTCCAGATAAATTAAGTGGCCCAAAATTAGCCAGTATATCCGCACCAAAGGCAGTATTCTCCTCCCACAAATCAGATTCTCCTTGGCGGCTTCCCGAAATAGCTAAAGTGGCGCCATTTCGTTGACCTTTGTGATTAAAAGAAAGTCCTCTAGAATATTTTTTAAACTCGGCGCCTCCAATATGAACGGCTAGTCGATAAGTTAATAAAGGGCTGAATTTTACACCCGCAGAATTGCCATTAAACCCAATTAATTTAGGATTCCAAACGCCTAGATTATAATCAAAAGCTAATTTGCCATTCTCTGCTTTGAAAAAGCCACCAATATTATTCCCTAAAATTCTCCCAGGACCAGTTCCTGTTACATGGCGTCGAATATAGTTTTGCGACCAAGCCTTTTCAAAAGCTCCGACCTTAAATGGACTAGTAATACTTTCTCGACTCATTAATGGCGTGAAGTAGCCAATCGTCCAATATAATGCCTCTGATTTTTCGCTAAGTTTATGTTGCACCAAAGCATTCCAAATCCTAAATTTAGGAGAAGCCGTATTATTAAAAGCGCCCACATTTCCTGACAAAACATCTTGTCCAACAAAATCTAAAGAGGAAGTGAAATCATAAACCCAACGGTCGCCATAAGACCCTTTAATACCTGCCCGAGTTCGGTGAAGGCTAAAATTTAAGCGGTTATCGACTGATTCAAATTGTTGATTATCTTGATTGTATAATTGTTGACCATCCGTATACGTCCCCCAAAGTTGGAGCACTAGGGTTGGTTTAATGACTAATTTAGGTTCGGTAGATTCTTGAGCCTGTAAGTATGGAATGGCAGCAAGAAAAAACAAGCAAAGTAGGGTGGAAAGTCGGCAATGCATATTGCGCTTGGTTTTAAGTTTGAATAAAAAGGAAGAACTATAAAATAAGACAGTAAGACTATTAAAAATGTTCAATGAAAGCTAAAAGAACACATCTTGTTGCTCAATAAACTCAAATTAAAACATAAAAAAGTCAGCATTTTAAACAGCGACCTTCTAAGTTAAAAGGGATTAGGCGTTAACTCTTTCAATTAAACTCGCCTCAAAATTCCCTTTTTCATTAATCGCCCCTAATCGAACCTGCCCCAATTCATTAATCATTTCAGGATGATACGGCAACTCAATTTTTAAGTAATTATCCGTAAAGCCACTCATTAAATCTTTGTTCTTAGAGACTTCAAATAAAGCAGTTCTAGTTTGTCCGATATATTGACTATAAAAATGGCGCTTTTTCTTTTCGGAAAGAATTCGGAGCATTTCGTTGCGTTCTCTACGAATATGAACAGGAACAGGATTCTCCATTTCATTCGCAGGCGTATTCGGTCGCTCTGAGTAAGTAAAAACGTGTAGGTAAGTAATATCTAATTCGTTGATAAAATTATAGGTTTCTAAAAAGTCTTCATTCGTTTCGCCAGAGAAACCAACAATCACATCAACCCCAATACAACAATGTGGCATCAATTCTTTGATTTTTGCCACTCTTTCGACGTATAATTCTCTTTTGTAGCGGCGACGCATTTGTCGCAATTGCTTGTTATTCCCCGATTGTAGTGGAATATGAAAATGCGGTACAAAACGCTTGGACTGCGCAACAAATTCAATAATCTCAGTAGTTAACAAATTAGGCTCAATCGAAGAAATTCTAAAACGTTCAACGCCTTCTATTTTATCCAGTTCTTTGATTAAATCAATGAACATCGCTTCTTTTTTAGGCCGTTCGCCTTCAATGACAGAAGTACCATTCCCAAAATCGCCAATATTTACGCCCGTTAGCACAATTTCTTTAACCCCTAAATCCGCAATTTTTTGAGCATTTGCCACTACATTTTCCACTTCATCACTTCGACTTTTTCCTCTTGCCAATGGAATTGTACAAAAAGTACATTTATAATCACAACCATCTTGTACTTTTAGAAAAGAACGAGTTCTATCACCAAAAGAAAAAGCATTGGTAAAAACATTAGCTTCTTTAATTTCTCCTGCGCTGACCATTCCTTTGCCTGGTGCTTTAGAAATATCATCCACATAATCTAAAATTCTAAACTTCTCTGCCGCCCCTAATACCAAATCTACCCCTGGAATCTCTGAAATTTCTTGTGGTTTTAATTGTGCATAACAACCCGTCACAACCACAAACGCATCAGGCGAATGTCGCAAAGCTTGGCGTACAATTTTTCGACATTTTCTATCCGCAAAATCCGTTACCGAACAAGTGTTAATGACATAGATATTTGCTCCGTCTTGAAATTTGACGGCACTATAACCTGCCCCCTCGAATTGTCGAGCAATTGCAGAGGTTTCTGAATAATTCAGCTTACAACCTAAAGTATGGAATGCGACTGTTTTTGGCGTTGCCATTGGAAGTATTAATTGTCTTTGAAAATGAGGGCAAAGATAGTAGGTTTTTTCCTATGTTTAGGTTTATTCATCCTCATCTATTTTTTCTCGAATACTTTGAATATGTTCAAGACTTAAATTCGTGACTTTTGAAGTAAGTACATCATCCATACCTTCCCGAATACAATTTTTAACTATGTCTATAGCTTCTAGTCGTCTATATTTAGCAATGACAATTTTGTTCGCTTCTTTATTCTTGGCTTGTGTTCTTTCTTCGCGCGTAAGGTTTTCAAAACTGATTAATTCTATTGCTTTTTTGATGCCAATATTTTTAGTATTTAAGACAGGTCTTTCTGGATTATGGATGGACTGATAAATTAAATCCAACCAATCTCTTATAGCTTGTGGAGTATCTTCTTGCGGGTGATTAGGATTAAGGGTTACAAATTGATGGTTGTAAAGATTCCTAACTTCTCCTTTTAAAGTTTGTGGATTAAGATTGACCAATAATACTTCATCTTTGATTGCCTTACCATTTTGTTCGCTAATGGTATATGGAGCAGTTAAAACGACTATTAGGTAAACAGTTTGTTCTATATTATATTCTTTTGCTCTTTTTTGCTGTTCTGCAATGAGCATAAAGAAGTAGTGTAGAAATCTATCAAAGTGATGGTCATATTCTATTCTTTGGATTTCTATGACAATTCTTTTATCAACTGTTTCTGCAAAAATGTCTAACTCAAAATCTATATACCCAATTTTAGGATTGAATTTTTTTTCCGTTTCGATAATATCGACTTCTACTTCAATTCCTAAAATATCCTTCACAAAGGCTTTAAATACAATTTTATTAGTAAAAGCTTTTTTGAAGATTACTTCATTGTCTAAGTTTCCTAACATAGTCCCATTTTAGCATTTTGTGAAGTAAGATTGCGTACTAAATGACAGTTCATCTATAATAAAAGTACAACATATTTTCTTGAAATGATATTCCAAATTATAATAGACTACATTTTTTTCTTATCATTGACTTAAATTAATGAAAACTATGAGAAAAAACACCCTTAAATATAAATATAAATGGAAAGGATTGGAAAGTATTACGTTATCCAACTAAGGATTTAACGGGAAATATGGACGCAACGATTAGACAAATAAAAGAAACAGTTGATAAAAACAGAGGAATGCAAGACCCTAAAACAAGCGGAGTTATTATTATGTGATTGCCCCCCAAACACAATTGCGACTTTTTGATTAATAGTAACTAAGTAAAATTTAATTTTCAATTTTCAATTTCAAATTTTCAATTTTAAACCACCTTCGGCGGGAATTTGAAGTTGAATTAGAGGTTAACAATTATCGACATTTTAAAATATCGACAATTTGTTGGTTTTAAATTTTGTGTAAGAGCCTAATCAATGCCCAAAACCTGTCTAGAATGACGATACCATTGATGTTCTATTGAAGTGGTATCTCTAATTTTTCTTTCATAAACGGTAATATAATCACGTAGGGATATTTTATATTGCTCATAATCGGCATTATCCCCAAATCGACTATACCGACTTAAATAAACTTGTGCAGATTCATATTCCGTATAAGGAGAAATGCGAATATCTTTGATAGCCGCCAACAGATTCTTGTATTGAATGGCATCCATGCCTTCATCTAATAATTGAGGTTGGATAAGTAATTTTACAGCAATTTTTTTAAGACTTTTAACCGCATCCCCTTTATATTCAGGAGCAATAACTTGTGTTAAGTTGGCGATAGCCAAAGCGGCATCTTTTTTACTGTTTAATTCTTTTTGAACGATTTTGAGTAAATCGGCTTCGGTATAATAAATACCTGATGCTAAGGCGCTTTCTGCGGCATCTTTTTTAGAAGGCATGAACTCATCAAAATTTTGGAGAAGTCCTAATTTTAGTTCGATGCCATTATTTTTTTTGATAATAGCATAATTGTCGCCTTCTTTTTTTAAGGTCAATTCTCTTTTTTCAAGCGTATTATTTTGTAATGCCTTACTGAGGGAATAAGTTTTGTCACCATAAGTTAAAGTAATAGCTTCAGGATTGCCAACTTCATCTATAGAATATAAACCTTCTTTTTCAAGTTTTTCTAATTGATTGATTAAGATTGAATTATTGGAATCCCCGTTATCGGCTGGTGTATTTTTCATTAAATGACGAGCATATTCTATCCCCAATGACAAAAGGGTCATAACTACACCAAATGTCATAAATCTATGAATGGATTTAATAATAATAGGGCGAGGTTCATCCTTTTCTTGTTCTGTGGAGAGTAAATTATAGACTTTAAAAATACAAAAAATACTAACGCCCATAGCGCCTGCTGCTAAAATCTTGGTAAGAAAGTCCAAATCCATCGCTAAAGCTTTTTGGGTTTTAAGTTGAAATTGAAGTGGGGTATTCTTGCTCGAATGGATAAAGTTAATAAATCCTAGTAGAATTTGCTTGATAGGATGAAGGGTTTTCTTATAAAAATAGAAAAGCCTAAATAAAATTGCTTTTTGAACCACAAAAGAATCTTGAGAAGAAAAACTTCTAGAAATTAGTTAGTCCATACAATTCATCGTTTATAGTTCCTCATTCATCGTTCGATTACCCCTGCTTCTTCACATACTGCGTCAAAATTACGATATGCTGTCCTTCTACTTTTCCTTCAATTTGTCCTGCATTATCTCGCACTAGAGAAATTCGTCTAACAGCAGTCCCTCTTTTAGCAGTCAAGCTAGAACCTTTTACATTCAAATCTTTAATTAAGGTAACCGTATCACCTGCTGCTAGAATATTGCCATTGGCATCTTTGTGAATAATAGCTTCTTCTCCTTCCATTAATTCTGTGGATGCAGCCCATTTTGCCGTATCGTCTTCCATATACATCATATCTAATAAGTCAACGGGCCAACCTTCGTCTTTTAATCGGTGCAACATTCGCCAAGCTAAAACTTGGACTGGTGGATTGGTGTTCCACATACTATCATTCAAACATCGCCAATGATTGGCATCTACTTTATCCGTATTTTCGTATTGTTCTTGGCAAGTAGTACAAATTAAGGCATGACCGTCTAATCCTTCTGTTGGCGCACTAGGTACGAGGAAGGTATTTAAATGATTGGTTGCAGTGCATAATTCGCATTGATTGCCTGCTCGGGTAGCTAATTCTTGTTGTAAACTCATAATTGTTATTTTTTGCAAAGAACGGGAAAAAAATGGAAATATAATTAAAATCACTTAACTTTGAAGTATGCAATTATTACCTACAGGACGGCAAAATTTTAAAGCCATCATTGAAGAAGGCTTGCTTTATGTGGATAAAACTCGACAAATTCATGAGATAGTCACTAAAGGAAATCTTTATTTCTTAGCTCGTCCGAGACGGTTTGGGAAATCTTTATTGGTGTCTACTTTTAAACATTTGTTTAGTGGTCATAAAGAATTATTTGCTGATTTATATATTGGTAAGGAGGTAGCTTATAAATGGGAGGAATATCCTGTATTACAGTTTAATTTTGCTTCGTATGGAGCTGAGGTAGTAGATTTGGAAGCAGCTCTAAAATCACAAATTGAAGAATATGGAGTAGAATATGGAATAGAACTATCTACTGTTTCTCTTCCTTTTCAGTTTAAATCATTAATTGAACGAATTGCAGAAAAAGGAAAACCCGTTGTAGTCTTGATTGATGAATATGATAAACCAATTGTTGATTTTCTATTAGATATTGAAAAAGCAAGAAAAAACCAAAGAGTTCTTAGAAATTTTTTTTCTCCATTAAAAAGTCTTGAGGCAGAAGGACATTTGCGTTTCTTGTTCATAACGGGTGTTTCTAAATTTAGTAAGGTTAGTTTATTCTCCGATTTGAATAATTTGACGGATTTAAGTATGCACCCTTGGTCAAAGGACCTTTTAGGAATTACTCAAATAGAATTATTGCAATATTTTGATGCTTATATCGAGAAAGGAATAGAGGTATTCAATATACTAAAGGAGGAATTATTAAAAAGAATTAAGCTTTGGTATAATGGTTATTCATTTGATGGAGAAATACGCCTTTATAATCCATTCTCAATACTCCATTTTTTTGAACAAAATCGGTTTGGAAATTTTTGGTTTGCGACAGGAACGCCCACTTTTTTAGTAAATACGATTAGAGATAGAGGTGTTGACCCTAAATCATTAGAAAATAAAAAAGTAGATGACCTGTTCTTTGACAAATTTTCTTTGAAAGACCTGAATATGGCTGGCTTGTTATTTCAAACGGGTTATTTAACTATCAAAAAAACAAGCCGAAGAAAATATGATACTTACTATTATTTAGATTACCCGAATATTGAAGTTAAGCGTTCTTTCTATCATAATTTAATACAGTCTTTTACCTATCGAGAAACATCTATCGTTAGTGATGCACTCATCAGAATGCAGGAGGGGTTAGAAGAAGGAATTATTGCTGTTTTTGTGGAACAATTGGAAGTATTACTTTCAGATATATCTTATCATTTGAGTCCTAATAGAAAGAAATCTAAAAAAAGTGAATTTGAAGTTTGGGAAGGTTATTTTCAAACGATTATCTATCTGGTTACTTCTTTTATGGGGTTATATGTGCAGACAGAAATCACCAAACATCAAGGGCGTTTAGATTTATTAGCCGAAACGGAAGATTATCTTTATTTAATGGAATTTAAGTTAGAAGAATCTGCTGAAAATGCCATTCAACAGATTAAACAACGAAAGTATGCCGCAGCTTATAAAAATAGTACTAAAATAGTTTATTTAGTAGGCATTAATTTTTCTAAAGAAGAACGCAATGTGTCTAATTGGAAAGCCGAAATATGGGATAGAACCTAAAAAAACTTCAACCTCAAGCTCAACTTCAATAACCTAAATAAATTCCAACTTCAAATTACCTTCAAACAGTTAAGTACCTACTATTAAATAATCGTCACTTTTGATTCAGGCTATTTTTTCGCTAGACGAGGCATGAAGAAGTGTCAACTTCTGAACCGCAAAGCGGACGGGATGGCTTGCATAGCCCAGCTACGGAAATATTTTTTAACAT
>JBGCFJ010000592.1:0-2360 GCA_045106885.1 Saprospiraceae bacterium | reverse complement strand
ATCAATTTTTAATCTGACTATCTATAATCCGACAAAAATAACGAACATTTTTTTCACCACAGAGGTACAGAGTTCATAGAGGACATGGAGTTTTTATGACGAGTATAGCTTACATTTACACTCAAATACATGTACTTTTTGACACAAATAGCACAAAATAAAGTTGTTAATTTAAATTTGTCCGATTACTTACTTAAAATAATATATTACTTCTCTTAACGAGAGCGCATAGAAGTAATCAAAGCATCTTATAAATTATCCATCAAAATTTCAAAAGACTGTTTTTCGTACCCTTTTGGAATCCGACCAATTTCCGAAGAATTGGACGGGCCAGTTGGGTCTACGATATAAAATTTCTTGCCTTTATATTGAATTGATGGACCAATTGGCTGGTCTAGTGCAACGGCAACAGTAAGGTGGTCAGGAAAGGCCACAATAATCATTGGTAAATCTAATAAGCTCTCTACTAGACCATAAAAAAGAGCGGACCTATCTTCACAATCTGAGTAAGGATAAAAAAAGACTTCCTCTCTTATCATCGGTTTACTACGACCAAAGTAAACTTCATCTTCTTTATAGATAAAAGCAGAACGGGTAAAGGACACTAAAATCTCTAGGGCTTCTTTGGTCGTCTTTCCTGCAATAATTTCGGCTATCTGCGGTAATAAACTCTTCCTTAAAATAGGAGAAAAGGGCGTTTTTAAATAGTCAACCTCCCCTATTACAGGATATTTTTCCATTATATTGACCAATGTTTGGTCGCATTGGACAGTGAGTTCATATTTATTCGTTTTCCACTCAAAATCAAATTTTTTCTGTTGCTCATTAGATTTTAGCTGCGGCAAACTGCTTAAGGAAAAAGAAAATGGTTGCCCATTAGGCGCTGCCAAAAAATTTAGTAAATAAACCCCTTTACTAGAAACCGTTCGTTTATATTGCATTTCTGTCAAACCCACAAATTTATTACCTTGGTCTTCAATTAAAGGCGTTTCGTAAATATCTTCCAACGAACGTACATAAATAAAAGCCTCATTTTTAAAGAATGCCAAGCGAGTATCATAGCCTAGTTTTGATAATAAAAACCAGGTAGCCAAAGTTTTTTCTTTCTGAGCATGCTGATTAAATATTTCGGCTACTGCTTTTTGGGTTAATTCATAGGCTAACCAATCATTTAATGCTAAACGCTTTTTTTGTATTTTTAAAGCATTTACCAATGATTCGTGACTCGATTCTTCTAATGCTTCGTAATACTGAACAATCGTTTGCTCTTCTAATTTCCCCTTGAAAGACTGCTTAATATCTGGATGGTAAACTAGTTCTATTTGTTCACTATAGAAAGGGATAGATAACGTTTGATTATATGCCTGATTCCAAAGAAAAGAAAAACAAAAAGGGAGTGAGGCTAAAGCTATAAATAGCTTAGAAAAAGTCTGCATGTATTATAGGTAATTGAGCTAAGAGATGATTTAATGTAAGTTCTACATTAGGCGCTTACACAAAAATTGAGTTTAATAGTGTCGGTTTTAAGAAGTCAGAGATCAAACCGTTTCTCATCGATACTGTCAGAAGTCAGACTTCTTATGGTGGCAGCTTCGCCTCATTAGGTTTATTTCTAAAACGACTTAAAGTGTAAAATATTCCAATTTTAAGGAAAGAATTAAAAAGAAAAGAAAAGAAAATCATGGCACAAAAAAATAGCTGGTTGATAGACACCTAGAGGGAAATTTTTTCCGTCTTGAGGGTAAACTATAGTGTTCGGATTGTTTTCTCTATTTGCTAAACAACCAGCACAAACCACCTAACATATAAAATAAAAGGAGGTTATTTATAGGGGAAAAAAGGGGTAAAAATTGACATTTAGTTGAAAGTAGTCACAAAATACAACTTAAATGAAGTAGAATAAACTATTCGTGCCGTAAAGATATAAAATAAAATGATGCTAACCCTATAAAATTTGACTTTTTTTTATTTTTTCCATAATTATTAAACAGCGCTATAACATTCTTTATTAAGGAATAAGATATTAAATTATAATTAATTCATAATTATTTACATTTAATTCACCATAAATTAATTGGCTTGGAAATAATTAATCATATCTTCTTTATTTTTATTTTCCCCTGTCATAAATATTTACTTTTAGGCTTGATTTTTATCAGAAAAATACTTTTTCAAAAAAAACCGCTTAGTATATCTGGTTTTCTAATAAATCACACAAGTTGCAGCGAATTGAAGGGAATCTACATCCCCTGTTCCAAGCGTCGGAAAATATAGATTTTCAGTTGTCTGTCCTAAACTTGAGTGTCCAACTTTAGACGTGTAGCCTCATCGCACCATTATTTCAGTTAATATTCATTAGG
>JBGCFJ010000591.1:0-2774 GCA_045106885.1 Saprospiraceae bacterium | reverse complement strand
GCCAAACATCCTAAAATTGATACAGATAGAATTTATATTGGTGGCTGTTCAAATGGTGGGTATATGAGTCTAAAATTAATGTTATTGCACCCCGATTATTTTGCTGCCTCCTTCCCAAGTGCTTTGGCTTATCATGCAAAGTATATTACAGATACTCAAATTGAAAGTATCAAAGAAATGCCTATTTGGTTTATCCATTCTAAGGATGACCCTGTTACGAAACCAGTAGAAACGGTTGTCCCTGTTTATAAAAAGTTAATGGCTGCTGGAGCAAAAAATGTACACTTTTCTTACTATGATAATGTTGTAGATATTACAGGATTATATGGTGGGGCAGACCACAAATACATGGGGCATTTCTCTTGGATTTATTCGCATGCTAATCATAGTAGGTTGGACTATGACGGCAAGCCAGTACAGTTAGATGGCAAAGGGGTAACGGTGATGGAATGGCTGGCGGCGCAAAGAAAATAATACCCTATTATAAATTCTCTTTAAAACGAAAAAACTCTAATGAAATTAGTCACTTTTAAAAATAAAAAAAAGCAAACCCGTATTGGTTGGTTAAAAGGCGATGGCGTAGTGGATATGAAACTGGCGGATAAGCGTTTGCCGACTAAAATGTTGACGTTTATCGATAAGCATGAACGGTACTTCAAAATTATCAAAGACAATAATTTAGAAGAGGTAGCGCCTCATTATGCCTTGTCGGAAGTACAACTATTAGCTCCGATACCGAAGCCGCCGAGTGTTCGGGATTTCCTAGGTTTTGAACAACACATGTTGAATGCAAGTAAATCCTTTGGGCATACCATAAGCGAAGTTTATTATGATATTCCTGTCTTTTATTTCACGAATCATCATGCGATTTATGGGCCAGATGATGCAATAAAACGCCCTGATGCAGAGACCAAAATGGATTTGGAGTTAGAAATAGCGGTTATCATGGGGAAGAAAGGGCATGACATCGAAGCAGCGGATGCCAATGATTATATTTTTGGCTATACCGTTTTTAATGATTGGACCGCAAGGTCGATTCAGAAACAAGAAATGATGCTACCGCTTGGCCCTGCAAAAGGAAAAGATTTTGCCAATGCTTTTGGTCCCTGCATCGTTACGAAAGATGAATTCGAGCAATACCGTTGTGACATCAATCGGGCAGACCATCCTGAGCATTTAAAAATGCCTTTGACGACGGATAGCAGATTTGATATAAAAATGTCGGCTAGGATTAATGGGGAAACTATTTGTGAAGGCAACTACAAAACAGCCTATTGGAATTTTCCTCAAATGATAGAACGAGCCTCCCGAAATAATGTAAGCTTGATGCCCGGTGATATTTTGGGCTCAGGTACAGTAGGGTGGGGGAGTTTAATTGAGAATGCGTTTAGTGTTCATCGCCCAATTGAACCTGGAGATGTAGTGGAATTGGAAATAGAAGGGATTGGTGTTTTGAAAAATACAGTAGTATAAGCTAAGGTATTTGCGACAAAAGTAACCGCCAAATTTATTGGAAGTGTAAATTATCCGTTGATTTTCCAATATAAAATCCCGAAGGGATTAAACTACAATAACACCGTATGAAATGCGGTGAAAGTGATAGAATATGATGCGCCAATCGGGAAAGGGTTGAACGTAAAATATTGTTGTTCAACCCTTTCAGGGTTGGAAGGTTGGAATATTTTGCAGCTCCCCCCGCATTTTCATACGGGGTTATTTACGTTCAACCACTTCGTGGTTAGCAGTCAACGGATAATTTACAGTTCCAATTTATTTGGCTGGTTCTATGTAATAGGATGACAACCAATTCATTTAGAACCTAACACCTAAATAAATTAAATTCACAAATCAAGAAAAATGAAAAATCCAAAACTAAATCCTCCTTTTAGAGCAGACCATGTCGGTAGTTTACTAAGAACCAAAGAAGTCCAAGAAAACCGACTACGTTGGAAAAAAGGAGAGATTTCAGCAGAAACCCTTAGAATTATTGAAAATAGAGAAATTGCGGCAACCGTAAAACGTTTAGAAGCAACGGGCATGCAATCTATAACGGATGGAGAATTTCGTAGAGATTATTTCCATTTAGATTTTTTAAAGCAACTAGATGGGGTAACCGTAACAGGCGGAATTGCAGCAAATCCCAATGCAAAAGTTGCCGCAGATGGATTCAAACCACCAGTAGTGAGTGTTACAGGAAAGCTGAAACACGTCCGTAATATCCAAGTAGATGATTTTAATTTTTTAAAATCTGTAACGACTCATACACCAAAAGTATCTATCCCTTCTCCAACAATGGTGCATTTTAGGGGCGGTAGACAATCTATTGATATTAACTCTTATCCAGATATGGACGAGTTTTTTAGTGATTTAGCCGCTTGTTATCGAGCAGAAATTAAAGCATTATACGAGGCTGGCTGTCGCTATATTCAACTAGACGACACCAATTTAGCTTATTTATGCGACCCAAAAATGCGAGCTGCAGCTAGAGAACGAGGAGAAGACCCGAATGAACTACCTCGCACTTATTCGGCACTCATCAATTCGGTCATTGATGACCAACCAGCCGATTTAACGTTTGGGATTCATTTATGTCGAGGCAATTATCGCTCTACTTGGTTTGCGGAAGGTGGATATGAACCTGTTGCCGAAATATTATTTAATTCGATTAATGTAGATGCTTATTTTTTAGAATACGACGATGAGCGTTCAGGAGATTTTGCACCATTGCGCTTTGTGCCTAAAAATAAAATGGTCGTTTTAGGGATTATGTCTTC
>JBGCFJ010000590.1:0-2942 GCA_045106885.1 Saprospiraceae bacterium | reverse complement strand
GTCTGTATTTTGGGTATTGGTTTCTCCTAAATATTGAATAATTGGATTATCGCTACAATTATCCATTGCCGTAATATCTGTACCAATGACTGGAACGGGTATAGTATCTCCATTGCACTGAATGGTTATATCTGTCACTAAACCCATTAGTACGGGAGCAGTCGTATCAATTAAAATGATTTGTTGTGTGCTATCGCTACTATTACCACAAGCATCTATAACCGTCCATGTTCTAATAATCGTATCTAAAACACCATTTCCCACACAATCACCTCCGATTACTAAATCAACAAAACTAAAATCAGGTGCAGTATCACAGTCATCATTTAAATTAGTTGGTTGCCCTGTAATACTTAAATCATCTCTCAGTTCGCAACTAATCGTTACATCCATAGGCATGGTAAAAGTCGGCGCAATTGTATCAACCACTGTAATGACTTGGGTAGCGGTATCTGCATTATTAAAAGCATCTACAACAATCCAAGTCCGAGTAATCGTATAATTATAAGTTTCGCAAGAATCTGGATGTATTCCTTGATTATCTGTTTCAAAAAAGTCAACAAACAAATCTTCTTCTGGTGTACAATTATCAGTAGCTGTTAATAAGAAAAGAGAAAAAGGAAGGTCATCACAAGTAGAAACGGTATCATTTGGAACATCCATTAATATAGGGGCAACGGTATCAATGACTGTAATAAATTGAGTATCTACGATACTGTTATTACAATCATCTGTAGCCATCCACATTCGAGTAATGTTAATAGCCGATAAAGTCGTATCTATAATTTCAGTAACAGTAATCGTCAAACCTGTATCACAATTATCAGTTGCGGTAACACCCATAATCGTAGCAGGAGGTACTTCCCCGCAAGAAACAATTGTATCTAAAGGAATATTAGCTATAGTAGGGGCAATCGTATCAAGAAACGAAATTCGGGCAGTATCTCTTCCTGTTTGCCCACAAGTATCTCTATATAAAATTTCAGCATCTAGATACCAATTGCAATCGTTTACAGGAATAAAACCTGCATTAAAAGGCTGTCCTTGTCCCAGCCAAGTACCTTCTACCCCATCTCTATCTTTATAATTAATTCCGCTAAATCTTAATTTAGTACCATTTTGGTCAAAAACATCCTTATCACTTATTCTAATAAACCATTGATTCACTTTAATAAGGTCTTCGCCACAAGACTCTGTTGTATCTGGATTTACGCCTGCAACATCTAAACCTGAATCATCAATAACAGAATAAGTTGCCATGGTAGAATCTACATTTCCACAGTCATCTATAACCACAAAAGTTGCTTCATAATCAACATTATTACCACAAATAATAACCGTATCAATATTAGATACCATCCAATGTATAGAAGTATCACTATTATCTATATCCGTACAAAAATCCATTGCCACTGCATAGCCATGTGCAGCCAACCAATTACTTAAAGTAAGGGAAGGATTAGAAGAATTAACGGTTGTATCGGTAGCAGTTGGATTTATATTAGGTTGAATGGTATCTCTTATAATAATATTGCCCGTAGCCATAGCCGTATTTTTACATTCATCCGTAGCTATAAAAGTTACTAAAGCATTCCCTATAATTCCACAACTATCTAAGCCTACATAATCATGAATAACTGTAAAATTAGAAGCATCAGTAATCACCCCATTTCCATTAGCTGCTAACCAATCAGTAATAACCATTGAAATATTACTAGCAGTATCACAAGCATAATTGATGTCGGTCGGATTACTGGTCCAAACAGGAGCATCTACATCTCCCAGAATAGTAATGGTTTGTGTATAAATAGTTGAATTATCTGCTGTATCTAACGCTTCCCATATTCTGGTAAATTGACCACAAGCAACTGGCCTTGCTCCTTCTCCATTATATCGAATAGTCTCAACGCCGCAATTATCCGTTGCCATGATAGTACTAATACTAGGTGGCTGTGGCACATCTCCTAAACTAGCATAACTTGTATCGTTAGGCAAAGTGCTTAAATCAAAAATAGGTCGAATAGTATCCCTAATCATTAACCTCAATGCAGTACGGATAATTTCATTATTACCTGTTACATCTTCCACATAATAATCTATACTCACAAAAACATTCCTAGCCGCTCTAATCTCGTCTCCTATTTGATAGCCTCCACTAATATTATTGATATAAAAAGTATCTATATCATTACCACTATTCGATGTAAAGCTAACCGTATTAGGGTGTCCCCATTCCAAGGTAGCCGTACAATTATTGTCCGTAAAAATAGTATCAGGACCAGTATAGTTTAAGGTAAAATTTTGAGCATTGAGGATGGTAGAAAAACTTAAAGTGCAGCCCACTATCATCAGTAGGAGCAATAGCCATTGCTGCAAGGGTAATCGGTTTTCCATAAATTACTTTTTAGTCTGAATAGTCGGGTTCTTCCCATACGCTTTTATCTAGTGGTTCAAGTCATAAATCCTCCGAAAAAATCGGAGCAGGCTTTGACAGGTTAAATCGGTGTCTTTTTCCGTTAGCCTCCCGTCCGCTTTGCGGTTCACTAAATAAATTCATTCCCCAAATCAATTTATTTAGCTCGTGTTATTTTTTTCTCAAATATCACGGCTATTCTTAAAAAAATGCCTCCGATGAATCGGAGCAGGCATTGTCTAACGAAAAAATACACTCGATTAAACTATCAATTACTTATGATTTGAACCACTAGTTGGATATGTAAGTAATGGAGAAATGCCAAAGTTATCGGAATAAAACTGGATTAAGCAAAAAAATAAGCAGTCTATTTTGCCTAGTATTTTCCTTTTTTCAGATACGTAGGTAGGAGTTGGAGATTCTACAAAATATAGCCCTTAATTAGCTTATTTTATAGATGCCCAAAATCGGTTATTGTTCAAAGGATGAAAGAGTGTAAACTCTTGAACCGCAAAGCGGACGGGATGCA
>JBGCFJ010000059.1:0-2585 GCA_045106885.1 Saprospiraceae bacterium | reverse complement strand
ATAATCCATTATGCAAGCATTTTTTGAATTCCTTAGAAGAAAAATTGACTGGTCTAACTGGCTAATTATTTTCTCCACTTTGCCTTAATAAATGATTAGCTTTTATTTTTTCTGTTTATCAGTAGCATAAAATCTTCCAAGAATTATTTAATTTTGATGCTTCATTTTCAAATTAAATAATAATGAAAGAACTACTTAAGGATTTAGATATTTGGTGGGATGCTTTTGATGCTAAGGACGAGATAGCACAATTAGTATTTTTAGAAGAAACCATAAAACATGAGTTGCCTGAAAATTTTGGTAAAGCATCAGGTTTTGGAGATGCACTATTACAAGTAATCGGTAATATTTATGAAAAACAAAGAGCATACGAAAGGATAGTAACATTTCTAGAAAATCTACAAGTTCAACAACCGCAACTTTTTAAAAAGGAATGTCCATACGTTGGAAATTATGTACTTAATTATCACTTCTATCAAGGAAATAAAGAAGCCGTCCAACCAGTACTTGATTATTGGATAGAAAATAAAGATGCAGATATTGATAATTTGCTCCAGCACTTTAAGCGACTCTTTGCTAGAGGGATGAATCAAGATGCCATAGCATTAGCAAAAGTAGTCTACTCTTCCATTAAAGATAATAATGATAAATATTTGGGTAATCCAGAAACCGAATTTTCTAGTGCTATTTTTTCAGATAGCTTACAGCATTATTATGAGGAAAGTGTTCAATCCAAAAACAACTTAAAGCTAAGCGAATTAAAAACCGAAATGAAAGCCTATGACTATGATTTTTTAGATGGGTTTGATGAAAAGATAATCAATGGGTTTGATGATAATTATGAACACCCAGAAAAGTCCAGACACTTTAATAATAAAGACAAAACGTACACATTAGAACTACAATTAGCTTTTCAGAAATATATGCACCAGTTAGGATTCCATTTTCATTTGTCAGAACTTATTTGGTTAGAATGGCAGAATTACTGGTGGAAAAATCTAAAAAAAGAAGGGAATGCTGACCAATTCTTTAGTGTAGACTACGATAATCTTGATAGATTTCTTGGTAGTATGAAAACCTTCTTTTCTCCTAGAAAATATGATATTATACAAACACTATGGGGCGGCAATTTTATTTTCGATTTTTTAAAAGATAAATCAATTATTAGTGAAGCTGTCTATACTCAGGCATTAAGCATTATCGAAAAAACAAAGTTATCCTGTCATAGTGGCTTTATTCATACACTTTGGGAATTATCTTTCCTCCATCGAATATGGCCAAAACCAACAAGTATCAATGACCTCTATTTTACAGCAGAAGCAAAATTATTTGAACACACTTTTCAGTCTACTGATAATTATCAACAATTGACTAGAAAATATCCAGAATTATTTGAAGATTTACCAATTTTTGTAGCACCACCTGTAAAAAAACAAAAGTCTACTTATCCTAAATCTGATTTTTTCGATGACCTTTTAAATGATAAACTAGCTCCTAACCGCAAAAAAAGCAAGACGGTAGCCAAACGAAGAAAAAAGAACAAACAAGCTAAAAAATCTAGAAAGAGAAGAAAAAAATAAATGTAATGCTATCATCATTTTATTATTGAATAAAACCAACTTATACATGCAGCACCTCCTAACCGCAACCACTTCTTTCCAAGTATTAAGTCTCGCCTTCCTAGCCATTCTATTCTTACAATATGGCTTAGATAAAGTCTTTAATTATAAAGGGAATTTAGAATGGCTGACGGGGCATTTTGCTAAAAGTCCCTTAAAAAATACAGTTGGTTTATTAATGCCTGTAATTACCATTTTGGAAGTAGCGGCTGGTATTTTTGCAGCTATTGGAGTGGTACAAATTATTTTGGGGAATGGGACGCAAATGGGATTGATTGGCGCTCAATTATCTGCCTTGTCTATTTTGTCCTTATTTTTTGGGCAGCGATTGGCACAGGATTATGAAGGCGCTGGTGGGTTAGTTGGGTATTTTTTAGTTTGTTTGGCAGCTATTTATATGCTTGGGTAGTTTTATTTGCAGACTCAAAAGACTGTTTTTTTACTACGGATAAATGGAGTTTTTGACGAATAGAGTCTTGTTTTTACCACGGAGGTACAGAGTTCATAGAGAACATGGAGTTTTGACGAGTATAGTTTGGTTTTCAATTAAGCTATACTCGTCAAATCTGAAACTATTCAAATAACTGTGTTTAGGCAAAGTTTTAATATTGAGAATCAAGACTTTACTGCCTACTGCCGCTGCTGACTGTCTACTGTCTACTGTCTCAAATCTCTGTGTCCTCTATACCTCCGTGGTAAAAAACTAAACAGTACTTTTCTAGTTCAAATCCACCTTACAATCATGCCCTCGCACCTCAATTTTGGGTGCATTTTCCCCTGCTCCTTTTATCTTTCCTCTGATAGCTAAAATGCTATCTTTTTCTTTATAAGGGATGAGGAAAATAATAACCTACCAGCCTGACGGATTCTTTTTCCTTTTAGCTGCGTTAAAATTATTCAACGTAGCTACGGCTATGCTGAATAATTTTGCCTTGCTAAAAGAAAAAATAACCTCGTCATTTCTGG
>JBGCFJ010000589.1:0-10596 GCA_045106885.1 Saprospiraceae bacterium | reverse complement strand
ATCAACCATTTATACCGCCTTTTTCCCTTCTAAGAAACTCAAAAAATGCGTCCATAATCCATTATGCAAGCATTTTTTGAATTCCTTAGAAGAAAAATTGACTGGTCTAACTGGCTAATTATTTTCTCCACTTTGCCTAATAAATATCCATTATCATCAAAGCGAGATTCATTGAAGCTAAAAGATATAAATACTCGTTTTAACTTTTCTTTCCAGAATAATAAATCTTCTTTTCTTGTCTTATCATTAATTAAAAAAGATACTTGCTCATTGGAACTGTAATTGAATTGATTATTTTTAAAGGCTGCTTTACCAAAATTATTTAATCGTTCAGGTTCTTTTAAGTCGCCACTATCAAATGTTAGTTTTAATGGAAATTGTGATAAATCAGGACTTTCAAAGAAAATTGTTTTACCATAATCTCTATAATAACTCCCTTTTAGGCTCCTAACGACCTCTGCGTTAGTAGAATCATCATCACAAATAGTCGTCATTTTACTAAAACTACAAGGGCCTAAAGTTATGCCTAATCGTTTTATTTCCGCTCTTATTTTGTCCATATCTCCATTAGAATAACTATTGTCAATATAATAACTAAATTCTTCAGCTGGATAAATTGCTATTGCTTCATCAGTATGCTCTTCTCCAATAAAGTAGTTTCGATAAAAAATCCCTCCAATAGCAAAAATCAACAAAAGCAAAAACAACCCCATCAACTGCCGAAAATTCCCTCGCTCTTCCTCCACTCCAAACATCCGTTTAATCCGCCGAGTAAATCCAGCATCTCCCCCACTCGCAGATAAAGACAAACGATTCGTCATTCCTCCAACTTTATGCCATTGCAAAGCTGTTAACGTTTCCACATAAGTCGTTCGATTATCGCCTAAAGACAAGACCAAATCATCACAACAATGCTCTCTTAGTTCTCGAATCTCTCTAGAAATCCACCAAACTAAAGGGTGATAAAACAAGATGATTTCTATAATAGATTGCCCTAAATTCACCAAATAATCGTTGCGTTTGATATGTGCTAATTCATGTAAAATAATCGTCTCAATAGCCGCATTATCAAATCCCGTAACCAAGCTTATCGGCAATAAAATAATGGGCTTAAAATGACCAAAAGTAATCGGTTCTTTAACGTATTTAGACAAAAAGACTTGTACTTCTTTCTCTATATTTAATTGATTTTTAAATATTTTTATTTTCGCTAACCATTCTGAATTAATTAATTCGTTATCAGACTTTTGTAATTTATTTACGCCATATAAATTCTTACAAAATCGAAGCGTAAAATAAAACATGCCCAATCCCCAAAAAGCTACTAAATAAGGTAAGCATAGCGTCAAATAATCCGCTAAAGTCAGCGCAGTTGTTGTAACTATTTCATTGGTTTCAATAGGCAAAATGGGCGCAGGTACTTCGTTGATAATTGATACCAAATTGCTATCTGCCACAGGTCTTACTACTGGATTAGTTTGTTGAAACAAATAACCAAAAGTAAGCAGAGTACTAAAAAAAGTAGCTCCTAAAGCACTTACTGCTAGATAGTATTTTTTCAGGGCAGTAGGATACTGCCAAGCATTTTTAACAATTAAATACAAGCTTGCGATTAAGGCAACTTGCCAAAGGGAATGTAGGATGGTCCAGCCGATTATTTGTATCATTTTTGATGGTTGACGGTTCACGGTAAACGGCACATAGTTAGCGCACAGATACCTGAATTTGATTTACTAAACCCGCCTGACTGTGTGTGGACAAGTCTTGGGTGTTTAGCAAATTAGTGGTTTACAATTTATCTTTCTGTGCTTTCAGCCACTTTTCTAATTCCTCCAATTCTGCTCTAGAAGTAGGTTGATTACCCAAGGCGTGCATGATTAAATCAGAAGTAGACCCATTAAAAACAGCATCTACAAAACGGTTTAAAGAAGACGTTTGCACCTCCGTTTTTTGAATTGCCGCAGAGTAATAATGAACCTTTCCTTCTTTATAGCGAGTTAATAAACCTTTCTCTGCTTCCATCCGCTGCATTTGTTTCAATACAGTAGTATAGCCTACATTTTTAGTTTGGCTAATCATTTCGTAAATTCCTCTAACCGTTAATGGTTGGTCATTCCACAAAATTTGTAAAATTTCTAATTCCGCTTCGGATGGTTGATGATTATTTTTTGACATGAGGTTTGTATTTTAATACGACTTGTGTCGTAATTCATTACAAACATACGACATGAGTCGTAATAAAGCAAATTAAATAGAAATTATTTTAACGATGAACGATGAATTGGCTACCCGTCTAAATTTGGACACTCACGTTTAGGACAGACAACGGAAAATCTATATTTTCCGACACTTGGAGCTAGGCTGTTCAGAATTACGGGGATATAGGAATTTTTTCTCCCCGTATTTTTGAACAGCCTAGCTTGGAGCAGCGAATATAGATTCGCTGTTGTCAAAAATATCCAAGCTTAGACGGGTAGCCGATTGTATTTCGGAGGGTTTGATAATCAACCTATTAGGCGCTTACGTAAAATTTAAAACCAACAAATTGTCGATAATTTAAAATGTCGATAATTGTTAATCTCAAATTCAAATTCAAATTCAACCTCAAATTCCCGCCGAAGGTCGTTTAAAATTGAAAATTAAATTTTACTTAGGCTTAATCAGTAGATTTCATCAGCAATTTCCATTTTGGAATTTTCGATAGCTCTATTATCCAGTAATTTCCTATTACTGGATAATTTCGGAATCTTCCGAGAACAAATCTTCTAACAAAATGGATTGCCAAATCAATTTTGGCAATTTTCACAGCTCAGAGCGCTGTGTTACTGCCAGTAATTCCCAATTTGGCAAATAACGAATCCCGAATGGGATTAAACGTGAATAACCCCGTATGAAATGCGGTGGAATGATGATGTACTCCATCAAATCTCGCAACGCTGAAAGCGTTGAACATGAATTTTTACGTTCAACGCTTTCAGCGTTGTGGATTTTGTATCTGTAAACTAGAATTCACCGCATTTCATCCCGATTAAAATACGGGACAAGTTACGGTGCTATTCATGTTCAATCACTTCCTGATTTTTTAAATTGGGAATTGCTGTGTTGCTGCCGATGCTTTCTTATTTTCTAAAAACAAAATATTTCTGCATCAGATAATTATAAGTAACCGCTACGATAATCCCTATAATCACCTTGGCAGGAATGGGATTTAATGGAGTAAATTCTGTCAATAAATATAAGCCAGCAGTATTCAAAATTAAACTTCCTGTGGAAACAAGGGCGTAACGAAAAGCTTGGTGAGCAATTTTATCTTCCTTTGACTCAAAAGCCCAATAACGGCCTAATAAGAAATTGGTAATGGCGCCAAAAGTAGCACCAACAATATTGGCATAAACATACCAAACACCAAAGAAGTGAGTCAATCCAACAAAAATCAAATAATCCACAGCCGTACCAATAAAGGCAGCGATAGAAGCTTTGGAAAATTCTTTCGTATTGTAGGCAGTTGTTTTAATAAGAGGTTGGATTTATAAAAAAACGCAAAGTAAGCAATTTAGGTGGATTTCAAAGATGGGCAAAAAAAAACGTTAGCAACTTTAGATAAGTTACTAAGTGAAATTTAATTTTCAATTTTCAATTTTAAACCACCTTCGGCGGGAATCTGAGGTTAAATTTGAGATTAACAATTATCGACATTTTAAATTATCGATTCCGATTTTTATCGGAATTGGTTTTAAATTTTGCGTAAGCGCTTAACGAGTATTCAAAATATACTATAGGTTTATTTTGCGAATAATTTAGTTAAAACGAAAATATCTCAATTAATTACAATAAGTATAAAATAATCTGTAGCACCATATTTCCATAAATACCCGCTAGTACATCATCCAGCATCACTCCCCAGCCGTTCTCGAAAGCTTCCATTTTCCGAATACCTAAAGGCTTAGCAATATCAAAAAATCGAAAGAGTACAAAACCGATACAGATGTTTTGCCAATTTAAAGGTACAAATAATAAGTTAATCCAAACCCCAATTACTTCATCTATGACGACTTTAGAAGGGTCTTCGCCCCACTCTGCTTGCAAATTTCTTGTTGCCCAAACACCAGCAAGAGTTGTTAAAATAATGATTATGCTAAACCCTATTTGAAAATTGGTGTTATTATTAAAACCTATAAAGTGTGTATAAGCAGCCAATAAAATACATCCAAGTAAAGCCCCCGCTGTTCCTGGTGCAATTGGTACATAACCTGCTCCAAAAGCTGTCGCAATTATTTTATGTAAAGATTTCAATAGCTATTTTTTAGTAAAAGAATGCACAAAGGTAAAAATTATGTCAAAGAGTCTAATTATTAATTCAACATAATTCTATCTCTTTAAAAGAAAAACAGTATTCACCTAAACAACTCATTATAAAGCAATTGTGGTAAAACATACAGCTAAATCTATTGTTTTTCAGGTTGGAAAAGTAAAAATTTTTAACCTGAAAAAAGAGATTTATTAAAACTTTCGTCTATTTTGAGACGCAATTCATCATAATATGCCCTTATAAATAGAATTTTTAATTATTTTTGTCCCCTGATGCTTGTATGAAGAAGTTTTATTGAATTAATAAAATTCCTCAGATAAAAATTTTTGTTTCTCTGATAAACCCCAAGAAAGAGAACAAAATTTCCTAGCCCTACTCATTAATATGAAAATACATAAAGAAGGATATAAAATTTTAATAGTATTAGCCATTAGCTTAGCACTTGTAAACGCCATAGTTTTTTGGCTACTTCCAAGTTGGCTGACCCTATCTTATATAGCTACGGGTATTTTGTTTTTATTAGTATTACAATTTTTCCGTTCTCCTTGGAGAGAAATCATGATGCCAGACGATAATTTAGTCTACGCACCAGCAGATGGTAAAATCGTAGCAATAGAAGAAGTAAAAGAAGATGAATACTTTGAAGATAAACGAATTCAAGTATCCATTTTCATGTCACCAACGAATGTACACGTTAATAGAAATCCAATCGGTGGAACTGTTAATTATTTCCGTTACCACCCTGGTAAATATTTAGTCGCTTGGCATCCTAAATCTTCTACCGAAAACGAACGAACTACCGTCGTTATCGGCAATGGAGATACAGAAATATTATTAAGACAAATTGCAGGAGCAGTCGCTAAAAGAATCGTGAACTATTTAAATGTTGGCGAAGAAGTAGAACAGGGGGCAGAAATGGGGTTCATTAAATTTGGTTCTAGAGTTGATTTATTTTTACCGCTAGATGCCAAAATAGAAGTTAAATTAAATCAAAAAGTAAAAGGAAATCGGACGGTTATTGCTAAAACACAATAGCTTAATCACATAAAATAAAAATCTTCTTTCAATAAAAAATCACGAATTTACCTTAATTCGTGATTTTTTTTGTCTGCAATTCTATATCTAAATAAATTTCTCTGTTAAATATTTTAAAACCATACACTTTTTACTGAGTCACGCACTCCGCTACGCTTCGTGCGAAAAATAGGGTTTTAAAGTTAAATATTAGTCAAACTACGCTAAAAACAAATGAGAATATTGCTTAAAACATATAAATAAAATATCTTTGAGTCTGTCTTAAATCGTATTTTTTAAGACACATCTTTACTTACCGATTTATTTATTCTTATACCACACCAGACAACTAATTTTTGGCAACACCTTTGCTGTTGCTTTAGTATCCCTTTTAATAATTGACCAAAATAGAAATCCCTATTAGGTATAGCTGAAAGGCTAGACTTAATAACAATTTATTTAACACCCATGAAGAAAAAACTTACAACAAATTTATCCAGATTTTGTACGGCTATCCTTTGCCTTTTCTTATTATCTATTTCCAATAATTTATCCGCTCAAATAGCTTTAGATACAGCTGTCACCGCCATTATTAAAACTATAAGTTGTTCGAGTACCACTACTTTTACAGATAATAATCTAGCAGCTGGTGCTTTGTATTTTGATGACAAAGCTAGAAAAGATACCATTATCTTATGCCCTAATACTAGCGGTAATCAATTAAAAATTACTTTCACGGCATTTGATGTAGCCAATGGCGATAAATTAACAGGTTTTGACGGAGACCTAAAAAAGAACCCTAGTGCTAAAAGTGAAGTCGCATCTGGCAGTAGTATTTCTAGTGCTTTTGGCGGTTGGATACAAGCAGATTGTAATTCTGCTAATAATCCTACAGGCTGTCTTTCTTTTGTTTTTGAAACAAATGGTGATAGAGCGAAAGGTAGTGGTTGGACCGCAAGTATTACCTGTGAAAGTGATGGCATCGTTGTTAATTGTCCTGCCAATGTTTCCGCTACAGATGATTGTAATAATTTAGATGGCATGGTAACGGTTACAATACCTAGACCAACCTTTACTTCTTGTAATGGCACTATTAATCCAATGGTTAGACTTACCTCTAATTGCACAGCTATTCCTGAAAGGACTGTAGCCGCAAATGGAAGTACAGATAACTTCACCATCCCTTTAGGTACTTATACTATTACAGCTACGTCTGTTGACGACCCAACCAAAACTTGTTCTTATTTCGTTTTTGCGGGTCAACCAAGTATTGCCTGTAATGATAATGTAACTTCTTCTATTGCTTTTGGCTGTACGGCTAGAATAACGGTAGATGATATATTAGAAGGCGCTCCATGTGTAGGAAATGGTGTAGAATATGAAATAAGATTAGACCTTGGTAGTAAAGTAGGCATCAAATCAACTAAAATTGCTGCTACTAATTTAAATACCTTAAATGCTAGTGGTTTAGAGGTGGCTGCAGCAGATTTTAATTGTGGGTCAGAATATTCTGTGGAAGTTATTAGAAAAGTAGTTTATGCTGGTTGTGGTGCTCAGGATAGTGTTTCTGTTAGTTGTACTGGAAAAATCAAATTTGAAGATAATTACGCTCCTTCTATTTCGATTACGGCTTCAACGCTAACAACTTGTGGTAGTTTAACAGATGCTGAAATCAAAAGTAAATTAAATATTAGAGTGAATGATAATTGTGAAGTAAAAGATACAATTGTTACGGTAGGTGCTTTTCCTTCCAATTTATGTGGCACTAATTTAAGTATTCCAGTTACCGTAACCGCAGTAGATTTTTGTGGTAATTCTAGTACAGAAACCATAAATGTTGGCATTATTCGCCCAACGGCATTTTTTAGGCCAGTAGATACCGTATTAACATGCGGTTCTGGAACAGGGCCTGAAATTGCAGGTTATCCACTACTAGATACTGATGGAGATGGAAAGGGAGATTTACCAATTATTGAAAATACTTGTAATTTCATTCCTATCTATACCGACCAAGTCATAGATGCTACGAATAGTAGTACAACTAAAATCTTTAGAACATGGCAGATAAAGGATTGGTGTAATCAAGCTGCTCCAGTTAATTTAATGCCTCAATTAATTGAATTAAGAGACACTGGAAAACCTACGCTTACTTGTCCCTCAGGTAGTCAACAAGGTACACAAGGTAATCCTTATAGCACTTCGACGAATAGCAGTAATTGCACAGGTACCATTAGCATCAATCAGCCAAATGCTTCGGATGATTGTGGCGGAACAGTAACAGTTACCTTAGATAAAGTCGTCAATTCTGATAATAATACGACGCATACCACTTTAAGTAATTTGCCAGTAGGTAAATATTATGCCATTTATTTTGGTAGAGATGCCACAGGAAATAAGTCCGATGAATGTAGAATTTATTTTAATATCAATGACAGTAACGCACCGCAAGCCATTTGTATAGATGCTTTAAATGTTTCTTTTGTCAATGGTCTAGCAACGGTAAGAGTAGCCGACCTAGATGCGGGTAGTAGTGATAATTGTGGCGCAGTCACCAAAGAAATTAAGAAAGAAGGAGGTTCATGGGGACAAACGGTAAGTTTAACTTGTGAAGAAGTAAATAATGATGGTAAAATTACCCTTAGAGTAACTGATAGCAACGGTACTTCTAATACTTGTTGGGTACAAATTACAGGAAAAGATAATGTAACGCCAAGTTGTGAATCAATAGATAATATGACCGTCGCTTGCAAAGATTTTCATGTAGCAGATTTTGGGACAACAACAGATGTCAATGCAAATAAAGATTTTGACAACTCAGAATGGGTGGATTTAACAGGTGAGTTAGCAATAGTTTATAACGAAGCTTTTGGCGACCCAAACTGTAATAGTAATTCTGCTTGTGGTAGCTCGACCACAATTGTTCAAGCCTATCAATTAGTTGCTGCCAACTGTGGCGAAACAAAAATAAAAAGACGTTATAGCGCAACCGATGGTGGTAGTAATCAATCTGCTTGGAAAGAACAATTAATCACCTTGACCATTGACCAAAACTTTAGTGTGACTTTCCCGGAAGACTGGTCAGGTAATTGTGGAGATAATTTTCCAGCAGCTGATTTAAATCTAGCGACTAACGGATGCAGCATTTTAGCATGGACACATTCAGACAAACGATTTGAAACAGCAAATGACGCTTGTTATTATATCGAACGAACTTATTCTGTAGTCAATTGGTGTTTAAATACTGTAGGTAGTACACCAGAAAGTATCGCCAGAACCGAAGACGAACATGGCGTTAGTTCAGGAAAAACAGTAACCAATGAAGTCGCAGGTAGTTTTGGTGCATTTGAATATGTACAAATTCTAAGAATTAATGATAATATTGCTCCAACTATCACCATCAATACTACAGACGAATGTTTGACAGGAACAAGCTGTTCTGCTCAAAAAACGTTCTCTATTAGTGCTAGTGATTGTTCCCAAGACAATGGCTTATCTTACAGTTATGAATTATTAGAAAATGGTACGCTTATCACCAGTGGGCAAGCGGCTACTTTCTCAACGACTGTTAACAATACTGCTTACGAAGTAAAATGGACCGTCAATGATAATTGTGGAAATAGTGCTACCAAATCTGCAAATTATAATTTTAAAGACTGTACTAGACCAAGTCCTTTTTGTTTAGCTGGTGTAGCGACCATAATTACTGCCAATGGACAAGCTTTAGTCTGGGCAACAGATTTAAATCAAAAATCAGCTGATAATTGTTCTGCAGAAGGACAATTAGAATTAAGAGTTTATCATCCAGTTTTAGAAAATTCTGTTACCAAGCCACAAAGTGGAGATGGTGGCGAGATAGTTTTAGCTTTACCAAAAAGTGTTGCTTTAGGTTGTAATTATCTAGGCACACAGGAAATAGAATTATATGTCATTGATGAAGCAGGCAACTGGGATTTTTGTACTGGTAGCGTCTTTATTCAAGATGGGAGTGGTGCTTGTGGAAGTGGTATTGTGGACAGTGGTAATGTAGCAATGGTGACAGGTGGTATTATCACAACTAGTAATATTCCATTAGCTGACGTAACCTTAACAGCTAAAGGGACTGCATTATACGAACAAAGTATCACTACCGATGACTCAGGTATTTTTGAATTGAATTTACCTAAAGGAATTGGCTATGTGATTTCTTTTGACAAAGCAGATAAAGTAACCAATGGCGTAACGGTCTTTGATTTAATCATGATTTCTAAGCATATTTTAGGTATCTCTCCTTTCACCTCAGATTGGCAACATATTGCAGCAGACGTCAATAAATCAGGTAGTATTTCTGCTTTTGATTTGGTCTTATTGAGAAAAGCTATTTTAGGCATTGATACGGAGTTTACCAATAATACCCCTTGGCGATTTATGCCAACTGAAAATGTTAGTCTTAATATTGGAGACATTGCTAGTTTATCAGAAACCATTGTCATTTCCGAATTAACTGAAAACCAGGCCTCTTTAGACTATACCGCTATCAAAATTGGAGATTTAAATGGAAGTGCTAACGTAGAAGGTTTTACCAGTGCGACAGATAGAAATACCAATAATCCATTAGCAATTCAGCTTAAAGACCAATTCGTTAAAAGTGGAGAACAAGTGAGCGTTCAACTTTCACCTTCTGATTTAACCAAGATTCAAGGCATGCAATTAGGTCTGACTTTTAAAGGCTTAGCTTTAGACCATATCGAACAAGGACAAGTACAAGCTCAGCATATCGCTCAATCAAAAACAGGCGAATTGAATCTAGTTTGGGATAAATTTAGTATCAAAGAAGCTAATCTATCTGATAAAAATTGGTTAACGCTACATTTCACAGCGACTGAAACAGGCTATTTAAGCGAACAATTAAACTTAAATAAGCGCCAAACAAATGAAGTTGTTTTGGACAATAATGACCTCACAACAGCTCATTTAAATTTTGAAAAAATAAAAGAACCTAATAGTTTTAAATTATATCAAAACACCCCAAATCCATTTGCGACGCACACTAATATTGGATTTGAATTAACAGAAGCAAGTGAGATTGTTTTGGAAGTATTTAACCTTCAAGGTGGTTTATTAAAACAAATAAAAGGAAAATACGAGACAGGTTTTCACAACCTACAGATACAAAAATCAGACTTAGTAGGAAATGGTATTTTACTATACCAATTGACAACGCCAACAGGTGTTGCTTCTAAGAAGATGATATTATTAGATTAAAATAATCGGTTGTCAGTTGTCAGTTGTCGGTT
>JBGCFJ010000588.1:0-4315 GCA_045106885.1 Saprospiraceae bacterium | reverse complement strand
TCATCTATCGTTTGTTGAGAGAATAAGGTCGTATCCGTCGCCACAAATTTATTTTGAGCTTGTGCATTATACCGAACAGATACTTTTTCATACCATTTTTCTTTACTTCCACTACTTCCCTCTTTCTTAAACGGATATACCCTGTCCATTTGAAAATTAAGGGTAGGTAAACTAATATTCACTTTATTGGTCTGCGTATTTTGAGAATGACTCATATTGGCAGATAAACGAAAGGGCTTCCCTGGAAAACGTTGACTGAAAGAAACATTGGAGGAAAGGGTATTTTGCAAAACGCTTCGAGCGTCATTATTATTAATACTTTGAAAACCATTTCCCTGAATATTAACATTACCACTTAGTTGGCGAGTAGGATGTGCTTTAGCATCTTGGCTATGACTCCATCTGATAGCATAAGAATTAGTTCTATTCGTAGCACCGATAGTTCTTCTACTAGCATAAGATAATCTAAAACTACCATTATATTTATAACGTTTTCGATATCTTGAATCAGCTGTTAATCTCCATGTACCATGCCAGTATATCTGTCCTGTTGCCCGCAAATCAATATAATCATTAATTGGAAAATACCAGCCAACCTCATCCAACCCATATCCTAATTCTGGGGAATATTCAAAACCCTGTGGGAAGATGAGTCCTGTACTTTTAAATTGTTTGAGTGGAAAAACCGCAAAAGGCAAAACTACAGGCAAAGGAATACCGCCAATTTCTAAATTAGAAGGACCAGCAACTACAACTTTATTTGCAATTACTTTTTGTTTGCCACTTCGAATACCGTAATGTGGATGTGGCAAATCACAAGTCGAAAAAATAGCTTTTCTATTGTATAAAATATTTTCAGTAGTAATAGAGTCTTTAATTCGTATTTCTTTAGAAACAAATTTAGTTTTTGTTCCTGTTAAAAATAAATTACTCTGAGTTGTGGAAACGCCAAACACCAAGCCTTTCTGCGATTTAAAATTATAGCGCATTTTATTCGCTTGAAAATCTTGTGTACCATCCGCAAAGGTTGGTTTTCCTGCTACTTGTCCAATACTATCGAAATGCGTTTGTGCGACTGCGATATTGCTATCTAAATCCACAACTATATATCCCGCTTTCAACTCAATTCCTTGATATTTGACAAAAGCATCTCCATACAGATGCATTTTATTTTCTACATTATCAAAAACCATAGTATCTTTTGAACCAAACTCTACTTTTTCATCAAGCGCATTTTCAGAAACATTAACAGTTGGTTCAGCAGGTGTATCCGCTGGCAAGGTAGTAGGCACTTTTTTACTAGGAATAGTATCTTTTTTCTGCATCAAAATACCGCTAGGAACAACAGGTTTGTCCTTAGGCAAGCTATCTATTTGCCCATATATTGTTTGAAAACAAACAAAACTTAAAAAAAATAAACAAGCAAGCGTTTCCTTCAAGCGAATAAATGATTATCTTGTGTTAAAATTCTATTTTTGTCTAGTAATTAATACTCCAATATTTGGAGATTTGGGATAAACAAAACGATAAATTATTCTTGCAAATTATCAGTACCATGTAAAAAGGACAAGTTATTGAAAAGGAATAACCTATTATTAACGCCATTTTTACTATTAATAACTAGATAGCTTGCTTTTTCGATGTAAAAAAGTGTAAACTAAATGTTCTCCCCTTTCATCTCCTCCGCTTGATTCGTTCACACGAAACAGCGTAATAAGAAACTTAGCTTACAATCAACAACCTATAATTTACAAAAAACAACTCGTGAATGGTTTAAGCCCAATTTAAATTCAAAAAGGGTGCTTATATTCACGACTTCGATTTTATTTCACGACTTCGATTGCAATCTACAGACACTATGAAAAAGGCATTACGGATTTATCTATTACTAACGGTTCTACTTTCTTTTTATGCTTTTGCTCCTTTAAATAATTTAAAGGAAATAGCTACTTCTTTCAATAAAAAGCCCCTTTCCATAAAAGAAAGCAAAGATAATCAAATCAGCGTTAATGGTTACCGAATAAAAACTATTGTATTAGATGCTGGACACGGCGGCAAAGACGCTGGTTGTAGCGGCAAAACTTCCAAAGAAAAACACGTTGCATTAAACGTTGTCCTTAAACTTGGTCAGGCGATTGAGCGACAATTTCCTTCTATCAACGTTATTTATACTCGAAAAACAGATGTCTTTATTCCCCTCTATAAAAGAGCGGCGATTGCAAATAAAAATAACGCAGATTTATTCATTTCCATTCATTGCAACGCTTTAGGGCATAAAGCCCATTTAGTGCACGGGTCAGAAACTTATGTGATGGGACTGCATACTGCTGAGCATAATTTAGATGTAGCACGCCGTGAAAACGAATCCATTCTATTAGAAGACAATTATCAAAAAAACTATCAAGGGTTTGACCCAAATTCAGATGAAGGGTATATCTTTTTATCCATGTTTCAAAATGCGTTTCTAGATAAAAGTATTCAGTTTGCAGAAAAAGTAGAAACTAAAATAAAGGTAAAAGCACACCGAAAAAGTAGAGGGGTTAAACAAGCAGGATTTGTCGTATTAAAAGAAACAACAATGCCTAGCGTTTTAATAGAAACTGGTTATTTAACCAACGCTACGGAAGAAGCTTTTTTAGTAACTAATACAGGGCAAAACAAAATGGCCAATGCAATTTTTGAAGCATTTATTGACTATAAGTTGGAAGTGGAAGAACAGACTTCAGTGCCACTTATGGAATTACGACCTCAGTCAGTCGCCATGGTCGAACCTACTAAACAACATATTCCACTTAGACAAGCTAGGCCTGTTGTTGAAAAAGTAATAGCACAACCAACCATTAGCACTCAGCAAAAAATAGCAGCACCAAAGGCTATTCCTACTAGTTTGATTGTGAAAGAAAATCCCGCATTAAATAAACTTGCAAACAACATGGCTCCTCCAAAGACGGTTGCATTACCTACAACAAAAAAGCCTAAAATCATTTTCAAAATTCAACTCGCTGCTTCTCCTGCTGAACTAGAAACCTCTAATCAAAAATGGAGCAAAATTCAATTTGTAGAAGTTCGTAAAGAAAAGAATTTGTATAAATATTTGACGGGTAGCCATACTGATTATGAGATTGCCCTTAGAAGTAGAAATGAAGTATTAGGGAAAGGATTTAATGGTGCTTTTATTGTAGCTTATAAAGATGGTCAGCGAATATCTTTGCAATCGGCTAGGCAAGAGATAGGGAGATGAGGTAACGAGTTAATGAGGTTGTAAGTTAGCACCTCATTAACTCATTTGCACAAAGTTTAAGTATCGGAAGTTAATATTTTACCGTCCAATCTGAGACGGTTCAAATAACTTTGTTTAGGCAAAATTTTAGCATTGAAAATCAAGATTTCACTACTGACTGCCACTGCCGACTGTCTACTGTCTCCAATCTCACATTTTATAAGTCTTTTTCTTTTGCTTGCTTTTCTTTTTTTCTTTTTTAGGCGTGTCTTCTTTGTCTAATTCTTCTCCTTCTTTTTTCAAATCTTCTGGTGTTGGCATCATAAAAAATTCACCTTTCATAAATGGTTCCATCATTTTCTCCATTTCAGATAAATCTATTTTAGACATATTCTCTTCCATCATTTTCATCATTCCTTCTATATCCATTTGGCTCATTTGACGTTCCATTATTTTCATCATTTCGTTCATGTCAAGGTCATTTGGCATAATGAAATTTTCAGAATTAAACCCTTCTGGAAAAGTAAAATGCTTCAATAATGAAGTATCCATTTGGAAGTCTTCAAAATTGAAATGCTTCAATTGTTCTTGCATCTCTATCCGCATTTTCTCCATTTCTTTTTGCAGCTCCTTTTGCATTTCTTGGGTATCGACTTGCGCAAAAGAAGTAATTTGTATAAAAAGACCAATCGCTAATATTAATAAAAATCTCATGTTTTTAATTTTAATGATTATTTGTAAATTCTATAATGAGTAGATGAGAAAATGATTAAGGCAAAGTGGAAGAAATATTGAAACGTCAATGCTAAAAAACAAATGAAAATGTTCAATATTAGCATTCCATTTACTCATTTCTTCATCTGCTCATTGAGTACTTACGATTATTTGATGTATTTTGCTGTTTTAGTAATATTCTTTACCAACACACAATTACTATTAATTTTCAGCGGACTCTTTTTCCGTTAACTGCCCATCCGCGTTGCGGTTCACAAACAGCGTTTGTTCTTCCTCAAAAAAATAAACCCGTAGCGGTGCTCCCGAGGTGTCAGGACAAGTTATGACTTGATTTTTTGAAATGAGCAAACATCGTTTGTG
>JBGCFJ010000587.1:0-6197 GCA_045106885.1 Saprospiraceae bacterium | reverse complement strand
GAAAGCCTGAAGGCTTTACTACCAGTTTAAATTACATCAGAAAAGTAAAGATTTTATGCCTACAAATTTTAGTGTAAAAATTAGCCTACTTCCGTTGCTAATTTTACCCATCTTCTTATTTACGGCTTCCGTATCCTTTGGACAAAATGCTTTTGCTACCCCCGCTGGTGCTAGAGGCATCGGTATGGGAAACGCTAATTTAACGCTAAAGGATGTTTATAGTGGGTTTAATAATCCAGCAGGTTTGGCTTATTTAAATGGATTTGAAGGTGCTGCTTTTGTAGAAAATCGGTTTTTATTACAGGAATTACAAATGGCAGCCATTAGTCTTGCCCAGCCAACGAATTCTGGCACTATTGGCATGACTTTACAGTATTTTGGATTTGAGGACTATAATGAACAAAAGGTAGGACTGAATTATAGTAGAAAATTATTTGATAAATTGTCTATTGGCGCTCAATTTGATTTTTTAAATACGAGAGTTAAAGAATATGGAAATGCTTCGGCTATTACTTTTGGAATAGGGCTACAATATGAAATTTTAGATAAATTAACTGCGGGAATTCATGTTTTCAATCCAATTCGGGCAACTATTGGTACCCAAAATTTGCCTTCCATTATTCAGATTGGAATAACTTATCAAGTTGCTGATTATTTAACGATTAGTGGGGCTATTGAAAAAGACACTACCCTACCCTATAATGTCAAGTTCGGCTTGGAATATCAAGTCGCCGATAAAATCCAATTACGAGCAGGGATGAACAGCAATCCTAATCGACTTAGTTTTGGTGTGGGATATTTGGTCAATCAATTGCAGTTAAATGTAGCGGCTACTTACCATGATATATTGGGTTTTAGTCCTGCCGTTGGCTTTCGGTTTATGCCAAAAAAGAAGGCGACTCTAAATTAGAATCGCCTGCTTTTTGTATAGAAGAACTTAAGTTCCTCGAAATTGACTGGGAACAAAAGTTCCCTTATACGCTACCAGAAAACCATCAAAATATAAGCTATCAAAGCCACTAAAAAGACCATGTGCGTTCGATAATCCTGATACCAAGGCTTATCTTCCATTCCTTGTCCAAGTAAGGCGGTATTAAATACATATTTCTCTATTTCAGCAGGGTCTGGTGCTGGTGTCATCAAACTTACCCCTACAAAAATAATAGTACTAATCAAAAGCATCACCCCAACATTCATGGTATAATGGAAATCCAATGGATTGTAAACCGTCATAAAAATACTAATGGCTGTTCCCAACATAAGCGTCCAAAAAGCACCATGCCCATTCCCTCGCTTAAAGAATACACCCACTAAGAAGATGATGGCAATTGGTGGTACTACAATGGAGAACATCAATTGTAAGTAATCCCATAGGCCAGTAAAATGCTGAATTTGTGGTGCCCAAGAGGCTGCAATAACCATTAAGGCAACGGTCGTATATCGACCATATCTAGCAATATCCGTATCCGTTAAATCAGGTTTATTCGGTTTGATAAAATCAATTACGACCAAAGTCGAAGA
The DNA here is from genome assembly GCA_045106885.1 of Saprospiraceae bacterium. GTDB lineage: Bacteria > Bacteroidota > Bacteroidia > Chitinophagales > Saprospiraceae > JAFMDF01. The sequence continues at coordinate 4,676 of JBGCFJ010000587.1, read as the reverse complement.
AGAATTCAAAGCAGAATCCACACTCGATAAAATGGCCGAAATCAACCCAGCTAAAACCAACCCTGTTAAGCCAACAGGTAAAACATTCTTCACTAAATATGGAAAAACAGCATCTCCATTTTCAATACCTGGATATAAAGCCAATGCCATTGCCCCCGGTATTACCATAATAAATAAAGGAATCACCTTCAAGAAGCCTGCGAAAACTAAGCCCCATCTAGCATGGTCTAAACCTTTAGCGCCTAAAGCTCTTTGAATAATATATTGATTCGTTGACCAATACCAGAAACCCAAAAATGGAACGCCCATTAATAAACCAGGCCAAGGTAAGCCTTCATCATCTAACGGTCGAACTACACTAAAATGTCCTTCTGGTGCAGTTGCTACCACTTTAGCCCAATCGTAATCTAGTTTGCCATATAAAATCCAAGTCATAATACTACAACCAATTATCAGAATAACCGCCTGAATAGCATCGGTGTAAACCACCGCTTTTAATCCACCAGAAGCAGTATAAAACCCTGCAACTAAGGCTAATCCTAAAGCAGTTGGCCACATCTGTAAGTCTGGAAAAAATGCTTGTAATACAATTGTTCCCGCATAAAGCGCCCCCGCAGTTTCAATCATTATCGTCGCAAAAATAGAAACGCCCGAAAAAAATAACTGAGAACGACGGTCAAATCGCCGCTCTAAATATTCTGGAATAGTGGTAATCCTAGCATTTAAATAGAGCGGAATAAACACCAATGCCGCAATAATTAATGGAATACCTGACATCCATTCATACACAGAATTAACGATTCCCGTTGTATAAGCTGCGCCTGACAAACCGATGATGGTCGTACTCGAAATATTAGAAGCAAAAAGAGACAATCCAATCAATCCCCAACCAAAACTACGACCGCCTAAAAATAAATCTTCTCCTGTTTTGGTACTTCTTGCAATCCATAAACCTATAACTAAAACTAATATGAAATAACCAATGACAATGGCTATATCAAGTGTAGAAATTCCTGTTCCTTCCATATTTCATTTTTTTGATTATTAACCTATTCCTTTCTAACAAGGCGGTAATATAGAACAATTTATTAAAGGAACAAAAGAGTATAAGTAAAATTTAGTTTTCAATTTTAAGCTATTTAGGAAGGGAATGTGCATATCTCAAAATGTAGTGCACTACTCCTCTCTGAATGGTTAATCATAACTTCGATTAACTTATCCAAACATAAATCACTCACCAATTACTTATGACTTGAACCACTAGTGTTTAGGTTAATCGATGGTAAGTACTCAATCGTCAACTGGTAGCACAGACTTCAGTCTGTCCCGTTTAAAAGCCTTTAGGCTTTTTACACTATATGGCAACCAAGCCTGAAAGCTTGGGAACAGGACAGGATAAATCCTTCCGATGAATCGGAACAAGTTGTGCTACCGATTGAGTACTTACAATCGATGCTAAAAAGGACATTATTTTTCAAGATTAAAGTATGGATTCATCAAATGGTTGTCCGTATTTTGATTGTTATTGATAATTAAAACTCCTTCCAGAAATTGAAAGAAAAAAGTAAGTATATAGTTATTATAAAATAAATATAAATATTTTTTAATATTGTCTTTTTTTAAGAATTTTTGAAAAACAAAGTTATTTAGTTTTAAGTTAAGCTGTTCCGAATTAATACATTGAGATAAACACAACGAATTCATTTTCAATTAACTACACACAAAATGACAAAAGAACAGATTCAAGAACAAGAGCGCAAGCAATTACATATTAAATATTTCGGCGCCCTAGAAAATCCAGCCATCGTCGTACATAAAGAAGATGATACCTACTTTAGTAAGTTTACCAATTTGGAAATCCCCAAAGAAGATGTTTCTAAATTAGGATTGGGTCTTATGATTGAACAAGAAAGCCCTAGAAATTCTCTTTGGGATTAATTTTTGGCTAGTGGTTAGTCAAGATAAAATTGACGGGTAATTTTGGCGACTTTTGAATCTGCCCATCGTTAAAAATACTCGCCATAGCTACAGCTATTTCTGCGTTTTTTGCCTTGGTCAGCTCCAAAATTCATCCAAACTTACACACGTCATTTCAACGTTGACTAACCACTAGATAAACTACCTAAGAAATTTCCAGTACATAAAGTCCTGGAAATTTTTTAGCACCGCATTTTTACTTTTACCCCTAATTGACTAGTTTTCTTTTAAAGCATATTCATCTAAAGGTCGACCGTCCTTTTTACATAGAATTATTAACCTTTTATGCCAACAAAAAACAAGATATAGAAGCGTTCAAAGAGCTACGAGAATTTATTACTCCCGAAGCAAAAGAGGTATTTATTCAAAATAATGCGACCAATCCAGCTTTTTATACTAAGTTATTAGCTACTGAATTGCGCTTTTCTGAAATTCTAGAATTAGCAAAAACACAAAAAAACGCTTGGGAATTCAAGGAATTGGTTCGACCTATTTTAAATATTTATCCAAGAGATATTTTTGAAATGCATGTCAAACGAACCATTGAAAACTTAACCCTTCATGCCACGACTAGATTGGATTATCGAAGAATTTGTAAAAATCTAGTATCTATAAAGGAAATTAAGGGATATGACAACACTCGAAAAGAATTTATTAAACGGTTAAAAAAACAATTTAAACACCGAACCGAATTTTTAGAAGAATTAACTGCTGTTGGATTTTAATTTTTTTCTTTAACAAATCCCACAAAAATCACCTCGTCCGATGACTAACGTCGTCGGATGAAGTGATTTTGACCATCCAACCACGCAGTCATCGGTCGGTTAAAATCTTATTCCAATAGGTCAGAGGGATTTGTCAGAAACTCTAATTTTTTCATTATAATTTTTTATTGAAGTTGAGTTTGAAGTTGCCTATTAATAAAGTATCTTCGCCCTCGCTAAAAATTTTATATAAATATTGAAAACTACACAACCGTGATTGACTACTCTGAGGCGTATATAAATAAGGTAATCGTACATAAAATTGGTAATAAATCCCACGATGAAGGCATAGTGGTATCAGATGAATTGATCTTCCCCAATGAGGCCTTAAGAAATGTGCTAATGGACTATTTTCTAAAACCTTTCACTAAAGTTACGGAAACTTATCATTTTGTGCATAATGTGGATATTGGGTATAATGTCGTTAATGATTTAGCCAAATTTATCTTTAAAGACCAAAATGATTTTAAATTACGGTCCGTTGATATTTTACGGCATCTATATGACCAATCCAATCACCCACACATCAAAACAGGAGATTTATTTGTGGTGCTTTTCGGCGATGTTTTAGTCAATGGTGAATTAGTCGATACAATCGGTGTTTTCAAATCTGAAGATAGAATTCCCTTTTTAGATGTCGTTTCCCAAGAAGATAATTTAGAAATCGTCAAACAATTAGGCATTAGTATTAAAAAATTAGATAAAGGTTGTCTTATTTTTAATACGGATTTAGATAATGGCGCAAGGGTTTTAAGTGTCGATACCAATAGTTACGATACAGAATATTGGTTGTCCTATTTTTTAAATGTCGATTATATCCGAGATAGCAATTTTGAAACTCGCGCTTATTTAGAAATGTGTCGGTCTTTCTCCGAAGAAGTCATCAAAGAAAAGGAAAGTAAAAAAGAGCAAATCGACTTTTTAAATCAATCCATCGCTTACTTTGATGAAAACGACATGCTGCTCAATAACGATTTTAAACATTCTGTCTTCGAAGATGAAGTCCTCAAAGAAGAATTCGCCAATTTTAAAACAGAATACGAAAATGACCACGGTCTAGTCTTAGCAGAAACTTTCGATATTTCTCCCGTTGTCCTAAAGAAGCAAAAACAACAAATCAAAAATTTCATTAAATTAGATACGAATATTCAAATCAAGTTAGACTTTAGAAATCCCGATTCTAGTAAGCAATTCATTGAAAAAGGCTTTGATGAGGAGAAAGAAATGTATTTTTATAAGGTTTATTTTAATGAGGAATTAGATTAGTTACAAGATAAAATAAATTATCAGATAGACGAGTTAGAAGGATGCTACACGGATTTAGATAGATTTAACAGATAGTGGACGGATTTTCACCTTATTTTAGAAATTCTCGTAAATTAATTTGGGAACATAAAATGGTTGCCAAGATTAATGCAAAAAAATCCGTCCATCATCCGTAAAATCCTTTCTAATCCGTAGCGAATCCTCCTAGTTCGTCAATTCAATTATTAACCTTCCTATTACCGCTACTCAAGTCAACTCTATTTTGAAGAAATTCTGAAGAATCTCCAATCCTTCCAGAAAAACAAAAATTATTACTAGATTTATCCTTCCTAAATCAAATTCAGCCTTATCCTATCCAAGGCAATCCTTTCAAAAATAAATAACTATGACTGTAAAAAATTACTTGTTGCTCTTTTTGCTAATGGTTAGTTTTAACCTAAATGCACAGAAAAAGAACAGCGACCCTATGTCCGAAGCCACTTTCAAGGGCTTAAAATTAAGAAATGTCGGTCCTGCTTTTACTTCTGGTAGAATAATGCATAAAGAAAGTATTAGCATTGCTAAATCAGAATTACAGACTTTAAAAGGAAAATTATCATCCATTGTTAAGACAACTTTACCTGCTTTAGAAAAAGGCTTACAGGCAGTTGGTGCGCCAATGATTGAAGG
>JBGCFJ010000586.1:0-6223 GCA_045106885.1 Saprospiraceae bacterium | reverse complement strand
ACTACATTTGCGACTACATTAAATTCTTTATTGACACAAGGCAAAGATTTTTTCTGTGCGGAAGCGGTCCCTACAAAAAGTAGTCCACCTAAAAATACACCAAGGAAAGATTTAAGGTATTGCATATTTCTTTTAGTATAGGATGATTGGATTTGAATTTTCATAAATAAAAAATGTAGTTTCCTCAACTTTACACATTAATTAACGGTAAAACAATCAACTTTAAAAAAGTTTTTTACCGTAATGAGCATATAAAAGATTCAAAAACTAAAAAAGTAATGAAATTTACATTCTAGCAAAAACAACTATAAATATAGTAACATTTCGGGCAAACTTAGCTATTTTGCCAAACTTCCGCAACTAACAATGCTAGTGGTGATTTTTTAAGCCTTTTTTTTTGGAAATTTGTTTAAAAATGACATCTTGGCGCCTTTATTTTTTGTTAGTTGTCCAAAATAAATTGTTTTTTTGTAGCGAAGATTATTCTTATTAAGAAGAGAGAGCAGAGCATAGAGAAAAGAGAGAACAGGATTTCAACATTTAACTCGATTTTTTAATTGAAATATTGGCTTCTACTTATATCTCTAAACGCTACTCAAAAAAATCGAACCATCGTCACTCAACCGAAATTATGAAATACAGATTTTTTCAACTTTTATGCTTTATAGGCTGTTTAGGAATTTCTTTTAACCTTTCTGGTCAGACCGCATCCGAGACAGCAGGTTGTGCTCCGCTCAGCGTTAGCTTTACTGCGCCGACTGATGCCACTAGTTTCTTTTGGGATTTTAAAGATAACGCAACTTCTCAAGATGCCAACCCTACGAATACCTTTGTTAATCCTGGGGTGTATGAGGTGACTTTTAGTAATGAACAGGGTGGAGCAGCTATTGGTACAGTAACTGTCAATGTTTATGCTACGCCAACTTTGACTATTGCGCAAGACCCTGAAATAGGTTGTGCGCCAGCAAATATTGTTTTGACTAATACGACGGAAATTCCTGATGGAATTGATTTAATTTCAACTAATTGGACTTTTCCTGACGGTACTGGAGCTTCAGGTATTAGTACGGAGAAGGATTATGCAGTAGCAGGACAGTATGCTGTGAATGTTCAAATTGTAACAAGTTCAACTAATTGTAATGCAGCAGCAGACTTTACGGATTTCATTACCGTTGTTCGTTCGCCAGTAGCAGCTTTTTCAACTAGCCCAAGTCCTACCGCTTGTACAGGACCGCATACGGTGACTTTCTTCAATGAAACCCAAGGAACAGATTTAACTTATTTGTGGAATTTTGATAATGGAAATTTATCGAGTGAAGTGAATCCACCCAATCAGACTTATGAGGATGGTTCTTATGATGTTTCTTTGACAGTGACTAATGAAGAAGGGTGCTTCAATACTTTTGTACAAAAAATAAGTGTAGGCTTACCAATAGCTGATTTTGCGATTGCAGATACGGTTTGTGCAGGAACGGATACACAAATTCAAAATATATCCTCAGAAGGAGCTTATACTTGGACCATTACAGGACCGAATAACTTTAATAGTACGGCAGCGACGCCTACCTATAATTTCCCAACAGGAGGGGTTTACCAAATTAGATTAGAAGTAGTAGCGGAAGGAGGAGCTTGTAGAAACGAAATTGCAAAGACTGTTTTCTCACAAGATTTAAATGCTTCGTTCACCGCTAATCCAACTTATAGTTGTCAAGAACCAATGACGGTGACTTTTACGCCTAATAATCCAATAGAAGGGGCAATGTATAGTTGGGAATTTGGAGATGATAGTACCAGTACGGACGCAAATCCAGTTCACGATTATAACGCAGATAATGAATCTCCTTATCATCCTAATGGAGAATTCGATTTTACCGCTAAATTAACCATGAATACAAGTGTTGGTTGTATGGCGGAATTTGAGACAGACCTTCTTTTGGATATTCCATTAGCTCGTTTTATGCCAGATACCGTTTCTGGTTGTGCGCCTTTAGCTGTTGAATTTTCCGATTCAAGTCGTTCTACACAAGCTATTACCAATTGGGAATGGATTTATGCAGATGGCAATACCGCTAATTTTGATAACAGTGATGCCCATAGTTATACTTATACAGAACCAGGCGAATATGATGCGCAATTAGTGATTACCAATAGTTTGGGTTGTCCTGATACTTCTTATATTATTAGAGTAGAAGTAGGCGAGCGAGTTGGACCTGATTTCTCAGTAGATAAATTAGATGCTTGTATTGGCGAACCTATTCAGTTCACAGATATGAGTGAGAATGAAAATATTGATGAATGGCATTATTATACAGACAACGACCGTTCCTCTCATTGTTTTAGTGAAGCAAATCCTATTATTACCTTTGAAACAGAAACGGGAGAATTTGATGCGACTTTGGTCGTCGGTTATAATGGTTGTTTAGACTCGATTTCAAAAACTGATGTGGTTAATATTAGAGGCCCTATCGCACATATAGATTATAAGATGAGTTGTGATACGCCCAATACGGTGATGTTCACTAGTAATAGCGAAGGTGCTATGACTATTAGTTGGGATTTTGGAGACATGAGTACTGGAACAGAAACAACTGAAAGTCACGATTATGCGAGTACAGGAAATTACCAAGTTATTTTAACTGCTGAAAATACTAATACAGGATGTGCTATTTCTATGGATACGGCGCTTATTCAAATTAGAAACATTAAAGCGGATGGACCAGTAGATATGCTACAATGTAAAGGACAGCCTGTGATGTTAAACAGTGCGTCTTCAACGGATGTAGATACCTCTTGTTTTAGAGGCTATACTTGGTTTTTTAATGAACCAAGTTTAAGACCTGTTACTACTGCAAAAACAGAAGTACAAGATATTTCTTATCCTGATACGGGGATGTATCAAATAGATTTGGTGGTAGAAGATGTGAATGGTTGTGTAGATACAGCGAGTTACCCCATTATCGTACACGAAGCCGTCGTTTCTTTTGATATTGATAAAACAGAGGTTTGCTCCCCACAAACGGTAAATATTAGTAATGTAGTGGCAACGACTACCTCTGAAAGTATTGAAACTTATATGTGGGATTTTGGAGATGGCGGAGGTATGTCTGAAGAAGAAAATCCAGGTAGCTATACTTATTCCATTGACCCAGGAAGTGATGAAATTACTATTTCTGTCATGATTGAAGATGATGCTGGTTGTCCTGGAGAAGCATCGAAAACTTTAGATTACTACCGACCAACTAGCCAACTTATATCGGGAGATTTGACGATTTGTGCAGGCGAAGGCATTATGGTTAGAGCGACTGAATTTAATAGAAATGGAGAAAATAGACCATTAAGTTATAGCTGGTCTTTAGGAAATGGTGATGAAGCAGATACGCAAGCGGCGGAAACGACTTATAATGAAGGCGGTATTTATACCATCCGATTAGATTTTACAGAAATTGCGACTGGTTGTACTGGTTCTGCTGTAGCGACTGCCAATGTGCAAGATTTTCCTGTAGCTGCCTTTACTACTGATGTAGATGGACAAGACCAATTATGTGCACCTGCTGTAGTCTCTTTTACAGACGCTTCTGAATCTTTAGTACCCTTATCACAGAGTTGGGACTTTGGGAATGGTGGTTCTGGCGTAGGACCAACGGCACAAGGGGCATTCAGCCCGGGTACTTTTATGGTTTCCTTAATGGTGCAAACATCTAACGGTTGTGATGATGAAACAACTAGAGATTTTACCTTTGAACAAGGCCCAGAAGCAGTCATTCAATTATCTGGAACGGAATTTTGTATTGGAGAAGAAGTAACAGCTACGATTATTAATCAATCTAATGTAACTGGTTTTTCTTGGGAATTTGAAGGAATGACTTTTGGAGAGAACGAAGAAACGGTAAACCTTACTTTATCACAGATTCCATTAAATGGTTTTGCACCAATAAAATTAAATTTACAAGGTGTTTCAGAAGGATGTAATACGGCACAACAAGAGAATGTTCGAGTGAATGCAGTTGTTCCTGCCTTTGAAGTCTCTTCGGAGGAATGCGAATCTCAAGTAACTTTCACAAATTTAACGGAAGGTACGGTTCAATCTGTTTGGGACTTTGGAGATGGTGGAACGTCTACTGATGCTAATCCAGTTTATACCTATAATACGCCTGGTGCTTATGAAGTCACTTTAACAGCGACTGATTTAACGACCAATTGTACGAATACAACGACTCAATTAATTTCAGCAGGAACGATTCCTACCACTGGTGGTTTCACCGCAGCAGTTAATGAATGTTTAAATATTACGCTTGCTGTAGATGCAGCCTTTACTAGTGATTTTCCAACCATTGAATTTGATTATGGAGATGGAAATACTGGAGGAAATTTAAGTTATTCTTATGCTACTCCAGGTAATTATACGATTACGCTTTCAGGTATGTCTGAGGCAGGTTGTGTGAGTGAATTGATTACCCAAACTATTGAGGTTTCTACTATGTTACCACAGGATGTAGGATTTTCTGCGAGTCAAGTAGGTTGTTCTAGTGTTGGTTTGGTCCTAAATAATCCAAATGCAATTTCTGGTTTTTCGATTGATTATGGAGATAATTCCCCTCAAACGACAGACTTGAATTATGATTATGGAAGAGATGGAGATTACACCATTACCTTAACTGCTAATAATGGCAATGGTTGTGTGATAACTCCTGTTACTCAAAATATTGCGATTAGAGCGTCTAATGTAACCACAAATGATGGCGAAACTCCTAAATATGTACCAAATGTCTTTACGCCAGAAGCAAGTGATATGGAAGGGCCTAACAATTTATTTAAAGTCAGCCCATTCCCACTAAATAATGCTTCGGATATCTGTAGAAGAGTTTCTAGAATCTTATCTTATAACGTATATAATCGTTTTGGTAAATTAGTTTATGAGAATACCGCAGCTTATACTTTCCCAGAAGTCATTGACCCAGACGAAGATGACCAACCAGGATGGAATGGTACAGATAATCCAAATACGATTGCAGGCGGTGCATTCTATTATCCATCTGCTGTTTATGTGTATGCCATCGAAGTAGAATTTTCTAATGGCGAAACAGAAATATTGAAAGGGGATGTGACTTTAGTCAGGTAATCATATATTTTAATAGAATTAAAAAAGGCTTGGACAGTTGTTGTTCAAGCCTTTTTTAGTTGGCTATTACTATACAAAAGAGGTCAGAAGTCAGACCGAAAAATTACATTTTTCTGTCAGAAGTCAGATTGAATCCGTGTAAATAGTTGATAATCAGTATTTTACATAGGGAACATCTGACTTCTGACAGTCAATGAAATTGACGGTCTGACTTCTGACTTCTAAAAATGTATAGTAGTATAATTGGCTATTCGTCTAACGGTGTAAATAGTTGATTATAAATTAATTGTTAATATTTAGTGCGTCAGCTAATAAACTGATAATTATCTGTTGGGAAATTAAATCCGTTGGGGATATACTTTTTTAAAGCCCAACGGATTAGCTTTCCCAACGGATTTAGGCGCTTACACAAAATTTAAAACCAACAAATTGTCGATATTTTAAAATGTCAATAACCGTTAATCTCAAATTCAACTTCAACCTCAAATTCCCGCCGAAGGTGGTTGAAAATTGAAAATTGAAAATTGAAAATTAAATTTTACTTAGATTTTGACTTGACATTTTTTGTAATATCAATTTTTTATCTGACTATCTACAGCAGTTCCCAATTTAAAAAATCACGAATTGATTGAACATGAATGGCACCGTAACTTGTCCCGTATTTTAATCGGGATGAAATGCGGTGAATTCGAGTTTACAGGTACAAAATCTACAACTCTGAAAGAGTTGAACATCAAAGTTCACGTTCAACTCCTTCAGAGTTGTTAGATTTGACAGCGTTTATCACCATCTCCCTGCATTTCATACAGGGTTATTCATGTTAAATCCCGTTCGGGATTCGTTATTTCCCAAATTGGGAACTGCTGGACTATCTATTGGATATTTGCGTCTAACCTGACATCTGCAACCTTATAACCTATAGCCATTTAATTCTTACCTCGGACAAAGAATAATCAAGCTACGGTTACGCATAGTTCGTTTTGAAAATTGAAAATTATAAATTGAAAATTGAAAATTCCTAAAGTTATCCAGTAATACTTCCAAAACATTGGGGCTTTACGGTTAATATATTGGATATTTGCTCCTAACCTGACATCTGCAACC
>JBGCFJ010000585.1:0-3154 GCA_045106885.1 Saprospiraceae bacterium | reverse complement strand
TGAGATAACAGAACAAATTAAGGCGGAATTTATAAATGGTGAAATCATTGTTCATTCCCCTGTAATTAAACTGCACAATGATATTTCTAGTAATGCCCATCGATTAATTGATGCCTACGTTTTTGAGAGAGATTTAGGCTTTGTTGGAATTGAAAAAATATTGATACAACTGACTCGAAATGATTATGAACCTGATGTCTGTTTTTTTGATAAACAAAAAACAAATCAATTTAAAGATAATCAGAAATTTTTTCCTGCTCCAGATTTGATTGTGGAAGTATTATCAAAAAGTACAGAGAAAAGAGATAGGGGCATTAAATTTAAAGATTATGAGGCACATGGCGTAACAGAATATTGGATTATAGACCCTAAAAATAAAACCATCAAGCAGTATGTGTTGAAAAAGAATAAGTACGAATTAGTGACTAAATCAACATCCGAAAAAGTTTTTTCAAAGGCACTTACAGGCTTAGATTTTTCAGTGGCTGCACTCTTTTCTCGAAAAGAGAATTATGCTGCTGTAAAGGCAATTTTGAAGGGGAAATAGTGCAAACGGAATTTTCCTAACGAGTATAGTTTAGTATTGACGATAAGTCTACTGCACCCTACTTTTTTTGAAATAGCCAAAAATGAATAAATGATTAGATAATAAAATGAGTAAATTATGGTCAAAAGCCTAAAAATAGTGCTCTGATGTCCAGTTGTAGTGTGTTATTTACTCATTTATTAATTTATTCATCTACTCATTTTATAAAAAATAATTTTCGTAGGGTAGAGTACAATAAGTCATTCAATGATAGTAAAAACTTGTAAGAATTCCAAACTACGCTCGTCAAAACAACTCTATTTCCTCTGTGTCCTCTGTCCCTCCGTGGTAAAAAACAAACTACGCTTGTCAAAAAACATTTCAGTTCCACGGTGATAAAAAGATGACGAACTATTTCCCACTAATAGCCTTCACGAAATCCGCTAAATTCAAAGCATTCAAACACATCTCCTTCGTCAACATTCCCTTCCGAGCAGCCAAAGTTCCATAATGAATGTCGTGAATTCCTTTGGTACTATGCGCATCAGGATTAATTGAAATTTTTACTCCTTTTTCTATAGCATAAGGAATCCAAGTCCAATCTAAATCTAAACGATAAGGATGCGCATTTAATTCGATGTAAACACCATTGGCAGCACAAGCATCTATGACTTTTGGATGGTCAATAGGATAGCCTTCTCTGGATAATAATAATCGGCCTGTTGGATGCCCTAACATGGTAGTATAGGGATTTTCAATGGCTTTGACTAATCTATTGGTAGCCTTAGTTTCGTCCATTTTTAAGTTGGAGTGGACAGAAGCAATAATGAAATCGAATTGCTTTAAAATATCCTCGTCATAATCCAAAGACCCATCATTTAAAATATCTGATTCAATCCCTTTTAGGATTTTAAAATCATCCCCAAAAGTTTGATTTAATTGGTCTATTTCTGCCCATTGTTTATAAAGTCTATCTGGTTTTAAACCATTGGCATAAAAAGCAGATTTGGAGTGGTCAGTAATACCAATATATTGATAACCCAAGGATTGACTATATTCCGCCATTTCTTTCACGGTATTCAACCCGTCACTATAGGTAGTGTGACTATGAATAACGCCTTTTATGTCTTTTTCTTCCACCAAATTAGGTAAGTTACCCGCTTTAGCAATGTCTATAATAGTTGATTCTTCTCTTAATTCAGGAACAATATAAGGTAGGGAAGCGGCTTCAAAAATGGCTGCCTCAGTGGCAATATTTTTGAAAGTTTTAATAGGAGATTGCTCCAAAAAGGCATCAATGAAGGGTTTATTACTTCCATACCAAAACTGTTTAGACCCAAATTCATTGGCGGTACAATGATAAATGACGACTGGGGTACTATGTTCTGTTTTGGCTTGATAGCTGCCTTTTTCTGCTTGTTGCAGTACTAATTTTTCTTCATCAAAAATGGTATTAATGGCAGTATCTGAAGCGATTAAAATCTCAATATTATTTAAAATAGGGCTTAGTCTTCTAATAGCACCAGTCAATTCAATTTGAGCGTCAGGCAATTGCTTTTTCAGTGTAGTGACCAACTCATTCGCTTCCGTTTCCAAAGAAGCATAATGAAAAGAATCTTTACTTTTTAAATAGTATTCTAATTTTTTACGTAAATCTTCCTGTGTTTTTTGTCCAAATCCTTTGGCTTCAATTAAACGGTTTTCTACACAGGCGTATAATAATTCCCCAATCGTTTCAATTTCCATTTCTCGCCAAATCACTTCGACCTTTTTAGGCCCAAAACCTTTGATTTTGAGCATTTCCATCACACCAGGAGGGGTCTTGTCAGCATACTTTTGATAAGTTGCCATTTCACCATTATCCACTAATTCCCGAATTTTTCCACTGATGGCTTTGCCAATACCTTTTAAGCCATTGATGTCTGCATCAGACATTTCTGTCAAAGGCGTGCCTAATTTTCTAAGGGTAATATAAGCACTCGAATAAGACCGAATTTTAAATTTATTCTCCTTATGAAGTTCCATTATTTTGGCGAGGTCTTGGAAAGCGTTGGCGATTTCTTTATTGGTCATTTTAATAAGAGTAGAGATGCGAGAGTAGAGAATAGAGATTTATGGAGATTGCGAAAGCATTCTCTGTTCTCTATTCTCTACTCTCTATTCTAAAAAAGGCAAAAGTCGTTTTTTTTATTGGTATTCTAAAGCAAATTATAGGAGTATTTTACTACCTTACCGCCATGAATCGAAGAACTTTTGTCAAAAATACCTTAGCTGCTAGTGCAGCACTCTCCATTCCCTACGCCTGTAGGATGAATCAAAACAGTGTGGTGACTCAAATAATAGATTGGAGCGCTTTGGAATTGTCCAACGCCATTCGTTTGAAGCACGTCAGCTGTGTGGAAGATATAACTACCTATTTGAAACATATTCAACAATACAATCCTGTTTATAATGCCATTATCAGTAGGGTGTCGGACGATACTTTAATGGGAGCAGCCCAAAAAGCGGATGCTGCTTTAGCCAAGGGAGTATATTGGGGATGGATGCACGGAATGCCGCACGCTATCAAAGATTTAGCACCAGTAGAAGGCATGCGATTTACTCAAGGTTCTTTATTATTTAAAAACC
>JBGCFJ010000584.1:0-3457 GCA_045106885.1 Saprospiraceae bacterium | reverse complement strand
CAGTAGTTCTTTGGTGTTGTCGTCTTTTATTATGTAATCATAGGCTCCTAGCTTTAGCATGTTAAGGGCTACAGAAATTTCTTCCTGTCCACTTTTCAGTTTATTATGATTAGGATTCTTAGGAAAATAAAAAAAACGGTCCATCTCTTTATTACTAATTTCTCCCGTAGCATAATCTACTAAAAATTCACTAATAAAGACTCCACTTTTACTATAACCATATATAAAAAAAATAGACCCATTGTGAATCCTTTTCAGGAAAGAGTTAACAGCAGATTTATTAAATTTAAAATCTTCCGTTTTGGTAGCTTCAATAACAAAAGCATCCATCTCTCCTTCTGTTCCAACTTTTACTGAATTATTAGTTGTCCTATATTTAACATTAGGGTTTGGAATAACTAAATTAATTTTATACAAGTCCAACTTCTCCCCCTCTTTAGTAAAGAGAATCGCATTATCTAATAAAGTTTGTATTTCTTTTAAATTAAGGTCATTTTTATGGTCTAGAGAATTAAATTTAGTTGCATTCCCTGCGTTATATTTAAGGTCACCTAAATGAATTTTATAAGTAGAAATCCTATTTTCCGCTTGACTTAATACAGTTGATTCGTCTGTCAAAAACGGTTTATCAATTTCAAAAACCGTCTTATCTCCAATGTCTTCCAAAACCGAATTCATTTCCGCTAAGCCTTCACTTACTTGTGGTATCTCTTCCAATAAATTAAAAGAAAACAAACTCATCAAACCCATTAATAATGGCAAAATAAGAATGTATTTAACAGCCCATACTTTTCGAGAAGGTCGTTGAATCATCTTATGTAAACGTTTTTTGGTTAAGGCAGAAAAAGTATTGGTCAAAGGAGCTGCTACTTGCTGTTTATGTTGATTGACCAATAAGGTCGCATAATCACTCACATTCGATTTTTGCTGAATGACGTATTGGTCAGCAATAAATTCATGCGTCGCTTTTAAGGCATTTCTAAACCAATAAATTAAAGGGTTAAACCATTTTAAAATCACACAAACTTCCATCAATAAAACATCCAAACTATGCCATTGACGAATGTGTACTTTCTCGTGTTCGAGTATTAATTTTTGCTCGTCGGTAATTTGTTGATTCCAAAAAATATAGCCAAAGAAGGAAGCGGCTGGGAAGTTATTTTGGGTTTCAACTAGCGTAAATTCGTTGTTTTTTGAGCGTTTTCCTCGACGAATAATTCGTCCTAGATTCCAAAGCCCTTTTAACAAAGAAAAACTCATTAGGAAAATGCCTATTAAATAAATCGCCATGATTATATCCGCTACCGACAAGGAAAATACGGGCGATGGCGCTCGCATTTGTTCCCAAACCACCTCATTCAAATTATTGGCGCTTTGAATCGCTGGATAAAAAAAAGCTTCTAAACTTTCGGGTGGTGCATCTTTTTGAAAAGAGATATTCAACAACGGAATACTCAAGGCAGCAATTGGCGTTGCCAATAAATACGCTCGATTCAGTTGAAAAAAGGTCTCTTTCTTCAAAAATAGATGATAGAATCCATAGAAAATGGCTAGGCAAAAACTAGATTCTAATAAGTATTGTGGGATAGATAGCATAACTTTCTTTGGTTTTTAAAGTAATCTGCATTTTTACTGGTAGTAAAGCCTTCAGGCTTTCCCGTCAAAGGCATTTATGCCTGTTTTTGTGTGAGCGATTTATCGTTTTTCACAACCTAATGTTTTCCGACCTAAAGGTCGGGCACGGGAAAGCCTAAAGGCTTTACTACCAGTTTCCAAACGGCAAAATGCATTCAATTAAAATAAAAAATGTTAGTCGGGTGATTTCGAGTTTATTCTTTTTTCTTATCCTTAATTTCTTGTAATAATTCATCTAATTCCGTCTCCCCCATCTCCTCTTTATCCACAAAATAAGACAATAATTGCTTGGGTGAACCGCCAAAATAATTATCTACAAGGTTTTTAAAAGAAGACTGTCGATAATCTTCTTTTTTTATAGCTGGGAAATAGCGGTGTGTTCGACCAAACGTTTCATGGTCAACAAAACCTGCTGTTTCTAATTTTTTCACAATTGAAGCCGTGGTGGTTATCGGCGGTCGGGGCGTTTCTAAAGCCTCCCAAATATCCTTCATAAAGGCATTTTCTAATTGCCAAAGGATTTGCATAATCTGCTCTTCTTTCGGATTTAATCTTTTCATGACTCAAAGATAGTAACGATTTTTTAGTTATGCAACTATTTTTTCGTTTTTAAACGAAATTTTCGTTATAAACAAAAAAATAGAACCTCTCTTCCGATAAGAATCCAGCTTTATAGTATCTTTGAAACAACTAAAATCTAAGTAAAATTTAATTTTCAATTTTCAATTTTAAACCACCTTCGGCGGGAATTTGAGGTTGAATTTGAATTTGAGATTAACGGTTATCGACATTTTAAAATATCGACAATTTGTTGGTTTTAAATTTTGCGTAAGAGCCTAAGTAACAAGAATGGATAAATTAAAAAAATACAGCAAAATATTACAATTTTTTTTTGAAGATAGACAAGCAATTCAAAATAGACAAGCGAGTGGCTTAAAAGCTCATTTATTAATAAATAGGCAAAAAACAGATTTTATCTTATTAAAAATGGGGTGGATGCAAAAATTATTTATTCATGCGGTAGTCTTTCATCTAGAAATAAAAAATAATAAAATTTGGATTTACGAAGATAAAACGGATATAGACGTCGCAAACATTCTAGTAGAAAAAGGAATTGCAAAAAAAGATATTGTTTTAGGTTTCCTATCTCCAACACTCAGAGAATTTTCGGAATATGCAGTAACATAGAAATAAGTATAAATACTACCTTTATTTTAAAACGGTCAAATTCAATAAATTTGGCCGTTTTTTAATTTACAAAACCTTAAAATTGCAGAGCTTCCATATTTTCTTTAAGTTTGGCATTTAATCCACTCCAAGTTGAGAAAAATGCTACTTTAACTGGTAGCACGGCCTTTAGGCTGTCCTGTTCGCCGACCTTCAGGTTGGCGCAGTATGGTTAGCAAAAATCAAGGCCTAAAGACCTTGCAACAGGACAGGATAAATCCTGTGCTACCAGTTTTCCAAAGCTTAGGTTATTTAAACGATACAAATTCTACTAAAAAATAAGCCTTATGATAAAAGTTGCCGACTATTCTACCAAACCGCCAAAAAAAGCGGATAAGGACGATTTTAAAAAGCCCATGAAAAAACTGCTTGAAAAATTAGCCGATTTGCAATACTTAATGCAAGCACAAGGCAAACATAGCTTACTAATTATTTTGCAAGGTATGGATGCTAGTGGCAAAGATGGCATTACCAAAAAGGTTTTTGGGGCTATCACTCCAGGTGGTATTAACGTTTATTCTTTCAAAAAACCAACCGACGAAGAATTTGCCCATGATTTTTTATGGCGCGTCCATAAATTAGTGCCTCAAAAAGG
>JBGCFJ010000583.1:0-3399 GCA_045106885.1 Saprospiraceae bacterium | reverse complement strand
ATTCCCATTTTCATCTCTTGCTGTTAAAATTATTACTTGAGTTATATTTTCTTCTTCTAATAAAGTACCAATGGCTGGGTTTTGACTTACGCTAATATTAGCAGGAGCAGAACAATTATCGTTCACTGTTGCTAAATTGGTAAAATCTGGTATACTAACACCACAAGTACTATTTAAATAGAGCGTCGTATCTGTAGGGCAAGTAATTACTGGGGCGATTTCATCCGTTACCCTTACTTGAAATTGACAAGTCATACTATTGCCCGATTTATCCGTAGCTGTAATGGTAACAATAGTGACGCCAACGGTAATCGGGCTACCACTAACTGGGCTTTGACTAAGGATAATCTCAGCTACGCCACTACAATTGTCTCCCGTCGATGCCATTCCTGTGTAATCAGGCAAATTAACCATACAACTATTATCTACGGTTAGGCTTTGGTCAGATGGGCAAACCAATTGAGGATTTTCGTTATCAAAAGTGCTGACTAAAACGGTATCTGAACATAATCCGCCAATATAAATAATGGTATCTATATCTGGGGTTGAATTATCGTTCGTTCCTAAAGTGACGATTCCTGTATTACTAATTGTTGTCCCAATCGAACTAATTACCTCCCAAGTTCCACCCGCTTCATCTGTAGTAAAGGTTGGCAAAACCATTCCTGAACAACCACTTGTCGTGGTTGCCATAATATTTGGTTCATCCGTTATCCCATCGCTATCATTATCTACCCCATCATCACAAATTTCTATACAGATAGGGCTAGTTAACTGCGCTTGATTATTGTTGAACTCACACTCCCCCACCCCAGAAATTGGAAAACTAGCAAAACTATAAGGAGTGGCAACTGTACCAGGGTCATTGATAACTACATGAACCGTAATTGGGGCAATCAAAGGAGCTATTGCTAAAGTCGTAGAAATATTGGTTTCCTCTCCAGAACTTAGAACTGAACCAACAGTTGTTGTGCCTAATAAAGTCGCTGCATTAGCCGTAGGGTCTTGGTCATAAAAAGCAATCGGTGTTGTCGCAGGTAAATCATTACTACCTTGGTTGGTAATTGTTGAATGAACAACTAAATCTGGACAGCTTTCTATAGTAATACTATCAATTTCAATAATGGCATCAGCTGCTGCAAAAGCAGGCGTTGCTCCTCCTCCATTGGCATTTAAAATGGTTGTTTGAACCAAGAAACCATTATAGGCGTTGTTTAAGTCTGAATCTAAAGGATTTTGTTGTTCTTTAGGAACCGTCAAATCATCATTGATATTGGTCACAAAATAACCGTGCTGATTCCATACCTTTCTCGCTGTTACCCAAGGCGTATTCATGGACCGATAAACGGAAATAAAATCATTGCCACTAAATCCTGGTCCATTCCCATTTTGAGCCGTAATGATAATTTCTGCTGCACCATCATTATTCACATCGGCTACCACTGGATATTCGGTTCTAGTTCCTGCTTGGGCAGGTACTTTCACCAATTCTGAACCATCTGTTCCTCGCCAAACATATAAATGCGCCTCTTCACTATAGACTACCTCATTAATTCCATCTCCTTCAAAATCAAATAAAGTACTCCCTGTTCGTTGAGAACCATCATCTAAGCCCGTCTTTTGCCATTTGATAACTAAAGCATTTGCACCAGCATCATATTCAAGTACTACATAAATACTTTTTCCAGCCGTCCCTATTTCGACCATACCATCATTATCAAAATCACCAATATTTATCCGTCCACCTGTGTTCGTACCTGGAATATCAAACGTACTACCTATTTGCATTTGAGTTCGAGGATTCCATACATAGATTTTACCAGATGCCATGACTGCTATATCTACCAAGTTATCGCCGTCAATATCTGAAATACTAGTAAATCCGTCTTTAAAATCGCCTCCGCTAATAGAAGCGACTACTTCTAAACTACCATTATCTTTCGTTCCATTGCCCGGGGTGTAAGTGTATACTTGATTTCCAGCTATCAATTCTAAACCTTGTGCTTCTGGACCAAAAGTACCACCATTGGGTTTAGCATCTCCAGGCGCAAATACATCAAAAGCAATCGGGTATTTATCATGGTTTTTCGTAGCACTATCAAAAGCTTTACCTGTACTCCCTGTACCAATGGCTAATCTAGTTCCAGTTATCGCATTAAATATTCGATTTCCTACATATACTTCAGGAGTTCCATCTTGGTCAAGGTCTGCTACTTGAGCGGAAGAATGCGTAGATACATCTCCAATTTGATTACCTGTTTGCCATACTACGTTTGGGTTTCCATATTCATATCGTCTCAGTTGATTGCCATTAACCATCACAAAAATATCTCCATTCCCATCTCTATCTACATCGGCAATCGTAGGTTGAGAAAAAGGACTATTCGTGGGTATGACAATGGATTGCTTGATACTTCCATCTGTCCCATTGAATATCTGAATTCTCCCAGGGCTTGGGTCTTTTCCTACTAAATCTGGAATACCGTCACTATCCATGTCCCCAACAAAAACGCCACTTCTTTGGTCAATTGGATAGTTTATAAAATCTGTTTGGTAGGTTTTATCAATTTTGAATTCTCCCATGGTTGTCGGAGGAACAAACTGACAATCGGGTAAATTAGTATATTGGTAAATAAAGCTATCGCAAACGCCTACCCCTGCACAATCATCATCATAGCAATCTACCAATCCGTCCCCATCATCATCGTATTCATTGAAGCAATCTTCCACCAACACCATATTGTTGTTATGCTTTATATTAAAATATGGATTATGTGACGATAAATCGAAACTGCTTTTTTTTGTTAAAAGCTGTTTTATTGCTTGTTCATTTAACAAATCAATTGCAGTTATAAAAAACTGCGGCTTTTTACTTAAAGACTTAGTCGTACTAGACATTAATAGTAATACTAGTGCAGCTAAAAAACAATTTTTAGTTGTCTTCAATTTCTTTGTCCCCAAAAAGTAACTGTTCCTAAATAATTCCATGGGAAATAATTGGTTATAAATAAAAATATTTATTATTCATTTTCTAAAGAAATCGACCTTTAATTACTTAACTCTTTTAAATGGGGGGAAATAGATGAGGGAGAATACTCTATTTATTAAAAATAGACTATTATGTTCAAGATGGGTTAAAATCAGCATTAAACAATAAATAAAATCGAGCGACTGTGACATTGTTCTTTCAAACAATAAGGCTAGAAGGATTGCTCCCTCTAACTCTGTTTTTTAATGTCGGATACTTTCTCACAGAATGACAGGATTTATTGGATTTAGAAGCTATAACTTGGGTTTCGGTAATATTTTTTGTAAAAAAAAGATTTAGACTAGTTTTAATTGCTTTTTCGTATCTTATAAAAACAAAAAGTATAAAATTAATTTTAATAAAATAAAAAA
>JBGCFJ010000582.1:0-3214 GCA_045106885.1 Saprospiraceae bacterium | reverse complement strand
CTTTGCGTGTCTAACGTAATCGCCAAATTTATTTGGCTGATTCAAAATATTGACTGTCAGTAATTTATGAACCTACCAAATAAATTTGGTGGTTACGAGCAGAACAAAATCGACTTTACAGACAGACTCTAATTAATTCTTAATTAAAAAAATCTGTTATAAATTCATCCAAAACACAAAAAACGGTAAGAAAAATCAATTTCTTACCGTTTTTAGCCAATATGAATAGGTTGAGTTCTTACCCCAAAGCAATCGCCAAAACCTCCTCCATTCGCTCTACATAATGAAAACTAACGCCTTTAATATAAGTCGCATTAATCTCATCCACATGCTTTTCGTTCTCCTTACAAAGGATAATATCTTTGATACCTGCTCGTTTAGCCGCTAACATTTTTTCCTTAATTCCGCCAACTGGTAACACTTTTCCTCTAAGGGTAATTTCTCCAGTCATTGCCAAGTTTGGCTTCACGACTTTGCCCGTAAACGCAGAAGTCAAGGCAGTTAGCATGGTAATACCAGCAGATGGTCCATCTTTAGGGGTTGCACCTTCTGGAACGTGGATATGAATATCGTGTTCGCCAAATGCTTTGCTATCTATTCCGAATTCATCTGCATGCGCCTTAATAAAACTTAAAGCGGTTTGTGCAGATTCTTTCATCACTGCCCCTAAATTTCCTGTTAATTGTAATACACCCTTGCCTTTACTCAGACTAGCCTCTATAAATAAAATATCGCCACCGACAGAAGTCCATGCTAAACCAACCACTACGCCAGGAACTTTAGACCGTTGGTAACGGTCTCTAGAAAACTTAGTAGGCCCGAGTATCGTCTTTACCGTTTCAGGGGAAATGCTGATGTCATATTGCTCTTCCATCGCTACCTTTTTAGCAGTAGCCCTCATTACGCCAGCCACTTGTCGATTCAAAGAACGAACACCTGACTCTCTAGTATAATCTTGAATGATTTGTTTGATAACTTTCGTAGACAATTTAATATCCTTTGCTTTCAAACCATGTTCCACCCGTTGTTCAGGCACTAAATGCTTTTTAGCAATTTCTATTTTTTCTTCTAAAGAATAACCACTAATGCTAATAATTTCCATTCTATCCCGCAGTGCAGGTTGAATGGTATTTAAAGAGTTGGCAGTCGCAATGAATAAGATTTTAGATAAATCGTATTCTACATCTAAATAATTATCGTGAAAAGTCGTATTCTGTTCTGGGTCTAAGACTTCCAGTAAAGCAGAAGAAGGATCTCCTCTAAAATTGGAACCCACTTTATCAATTTCGTCTAAGATAAAAACAGGGTTGGACGATTTTACTTTTTTCAAAGATTGGATAATCCGCCCTGGCATAGCGCCAATATACGTTTTTCTATGTCCTCTAATTTCCGATTCGTCGTGCAAACCACCTAAAGACATCCGCACAAATTTTCTAGACAAAGCATTCGCAACAGATTTTCCTAGTGATGTTTTACCAACCCCTGGAGGACCAACTAAACACAAAATAGGTGCTTTCATATCTCCTTTTAGCTTCAAAACTGCTAAATGTTCTAAGATACGGTCTTTCACCTTTTCTAGTCCAAAATGGTCTTTATCCAATACTTTTTTGACCTTTTTTAAGTCAAAGTTATCTTCGGTATAAATATTCCAAGGCAAATCCAACATCAATTCCATGTAGTTTAACATCACGGAATATTCTGCTACTTGCGGATTTAGTCTTTTTAGTTTTTTCAGGTCTTTATCAAAAACCTCCTTAACTGCCTTCGGCCACTTCATCTTTGCTGCTCGGTCCCTTAACTTGCCATATTCTTGGTCTTGTGGATTATTACCTAGCTCTTCTTGAATAGTTTTTAATTGCTGATTCAAGAAATAATCTCGCTGTTGCTTTTCTAAATCCGTTCTGACCTTATTCTCTATTTTATCTTTTAATTGCAATAATTGCAATTCATTATCCATTTTTATCAATACTGCTTCTGCCTTCTTACTTAACTTATTAATCTCTAGAATCTGCTGTTTAGCAGGTACATCAATTCCTAAATTAGAAGTAATAAAATTCAATAAAAAAGCGCCGTTATCAATGTTTTTCAACATCACAGAAGCCTCCGAAGGAATATTAGGAGCTAATTTAATAATCTGCTGTGCTAAATCTTTAATAGAGGCAATCGTTGCACTAAATTCCAATTTATTTTCTGCCTTGACCATGCCAATTTCTTTAATTTTTCCAGAAAGAAATGGATTTTCTTGCGTCAATTCTTCCAACGAAAACCGCTTTCTACCTTGCAAAATAGCAGTGGTGGTCCCATCTGGCATTTTTAGAATCTTCAAAATTCTAGCAATCGTGCCTACCTCGAATAAATCCAACATTCTAGGGTCTTCCGTCTTAGCGGTTCGTTGAGACAAAACGGCAATCAATCGCCCACTCTCATAAGCATGATGCACTGCCTTAATAGATTTATCCCTTCCTACCGTAATAGGAATGACTATCCCTGGGAAAAGCACCGTATTTTTAAGTGCTAAAACAGGTAGGGTACCTGGAAAATCTTCCTTCAAATTCATTTCGTCATCATCATCGTTCATACTTAAAAAAGGCATAAAATCTCCTTCTTCATCAATACCTTGCGGGAAAAAAAAATCTCTAAACATAAATTTATTTTCACTATTTGCGTTGTATTCCATGTTTGATAGAATACCTCTTTGCCAAAATGGCAGCAAGATACAAAACATCTCACTTAAATACGTTGGTCGAATATTATGCCATATCAAAAAATCTGACAATTCTTTATTTTTTCTTCCTTTTTAGTAGCAAGATTAGTAACTTACTACCAAAAAGTGGTCAAAACGTCAGAATAAACAAATATCAATATTTTTAAACATATTAGGTTTACCTACGAATAAATCATAAATTTATCTTCTAAGGGATGAGGCAATAAATAACCTACCAGAAATGACGAGATTATTTTTTCTTTTAGCAAAGCAAAATTTTTTAGCATAGCCATTGCTACGTTGAAAAATTTTAATGCAGCTAAAAGTAAAAAGAATCCGTCAGGCTGGTAGGTTATTATTTTCCTCATCCCTAAGTAGTCAGTCCAGTTAATATTGTCGGGTAATTTGGCGACTTTTAAAGCTGTACGGCGTTAAAAATACTCGCCATAGCAAAGGCTATGTCTGCGTTTTTTGCCTAGTACAACTTCAAAATTCATCCAAATACAACCC
>JBGCFJ010000581.1:0-15287 GCA_045106885.1 Saprospiraceae bacterium | reverse complement strand
CTTGTCCCGATGAATATCGTGGATAGAGAACATAGTTTTAGTTCTATGTAGTTCGTAAAACTATATTAGACTTAAATGAGTCCGTAGCGGGGCTATGCACTAATTTTTTAAGCCAAACTATCAAGAAAATCCAAATTTCATAGAAGCACTTCTCAAAGAGTAACAAGTCTATTTAAACTATGTGCTGTTTACTCTGCGACTATGTGTAAAAAGTTGTTATTCATCCGTTGCTAATAGTACCTATGCCTTAGCAATGAAGGAAAGCAATCCGCATTACTAATCGCTCACCAGAAAATCTATTCTTATTGCCAATTATTAGCAAATAGTATACTTAGTGAAAACATAATATATAAACTATCGTATAAACTAAAGTTATAATTTAAGCAATCTATCACCCCCATTTTGTAATAAATTTTATAATTCCATAATATTTTCTTAAAAACCGATTAAAGAGATGAACAAGATATTGACTGTTTCGACGATTTACGTCCTACTCTTTCTAGCGAACTTTCCCTTAAACGCTCAGACAGAAGAAATGCCTAATGCCTTAGGTTTCAAAGTACTTTTCCTAGATTATTTCACACCAAACGATGGTCCATCTGCTACTTTAGATGATATTTCTAATGGCTTTGAATTTAGTTATAATCGCTACTTAAACAATTATTTAGATGTAGCTGTACCATTAAGATTCGGGATAATTGACTTACCTAACGATATTGATAATCATTCTTTAGTTGGCTTAGATGCCATCCTAAAAGCAAAATATTATAAACCTGAAAATTTAGTGACGCCTTATGCTTATGCTGGAGGTGGATTCGTGTTTCAAGGCGGAGATGAAAACTATCTACAAATTCCTGTAGGTATTGGTTTCAACTTTCATACTTGGAAAAGGGCTGCATTGAATTTACAAGCAGGGTATCGCTTATCGCCTACTGAAAATAGAAGCAACCTAGAATTGGGCATTGGTTTCTTAGTCAACCTTGGTCCTGCTGACCCTGAAGATAGAGATAAGGATAGAGATGGTACGCCTGACTATAAAGATGAATGTCCTGATGAAAAAGGACCAAAGCGAACAATGGGTTGTCCAGATAGAGACAAAGATGGCGTACCAAATAAAGACGATAAATGTCCAAATATCCCTGGTACTATTGATGGCTGTCCAGAAGAAGAAAAAGAAGCAATGGAACCTGAAACAGAAACGGAAGTTACGACTCCAACTCCAGTAACCGACACAGATGGAGATGGGGTACCAGATGCAAATGATGACTGCCCAACAGAAGCAGGAACTTTGGCAACTAGAGGTTGTCCAGATAGTGATGGTGACGGTGTGGCTAATAAAGATGATTTATGCCCTACCGAAAATGGTGTCGCTGCTTTAAGTGGTTGTCCAGATGCTGATGGAGATGGGGTAGCAAATAGCAATGATAATTGTCCAAATACCGCAGGTTTAGTACAGTTTAACGGTTGTCCAGATTCTGATAATGATGGCGTAGCCAACCCTAATGATAAATGCCCTGACACCCCTGGTAGCATTAATAATTTTGGCTGCCCAGAAATTGGTCAGGAAGAAAAAGATGCCTTAGCATTAGCCACTAGGGCTATCCGATTTGAGACTGGAAAAGCATCCTTGAAAACATCTTCATTTGCAGTTTTAGATAAAATTGCTTCTATTTTAAATAGATACCCTAATTATAATGTAAGCATTGCGGGGCATACAGATTCTGTAGGTAATTCAGATAACAACCGATTATTATCTGAAGAAAGAGCAAAAGCTTGTTTTAATTATTTATTATCAAAAGGATTTGATTCTAGCAGAATTAGCTTTATTGGCTATGGCGAAACACAACCAATTTCCACCAATAGTACAAAAGAAGGTAGAAGATTGAATAGACGAGTTGAATTTAATTTGTATTTAGAGTAGATGATAATTCCTTACTAAATTAGTATCTGATTAAGTAAGGGTAAAACAATACAACAATTCTTACCTTTTACAAAAGAGGCTATTCATTAACGTGAATAGCCTCTTTTCAATTAGTCAACTTAAAACCATTCGCTAGTTTTGCCGTAATAATTTTTATGACGGCAAGAAAAAAATCCACAAAAAACACCCTTTCTAAAGAAGGAATATCCAGCATCTCTCTTTTTCCTAACAAATTTTGGCAACGTAACTTATTAGCAGGCATTACCTTATTTGTTATCGCTATTGGGCTTTATGCCTACTCTACTACCTTTGACTATGTATTGGATGACCAAATTGTTTTAACCAATAATAGTTTTACAAAAAAAGGGTTTGATGGCATTTATGATATCATGACAAAAGAGAGTTTTGTGGGAAGATTTGGAGCGCAAAAAAATTTAGTAGCAGGAGCTAGATACCGCCCGTTGTCTATTGTTACTTTTGCCATGGAATATCAATTTTTTAGTTTAAACACAGTCGTTTCACATGCTATCAATGTATTATTATATGCTCTTTTAGGGTTATTATTATTCAGGGTATTCAGTCTATTTTTCCCACAAAAAGAGACTTCCAGTTGGTATTTTTCCTTACCCTTTTTAGCCACTTTATTATTTATTGTTCACCCTGTTCATACAGAAGTTGTCGCAAATGTAAAGGGTCGAGATGAAATCATGACTTTACTCGGTGCATTAGGTGCTTTGTATTGTACCTTCAAATTTGCTGCGACTAATAAATCAATATTTCTTTTCTTCTCTGGCTGTACTTTTTTCTTAGCTTTATTGTCTAAAGAAAATGCCCTAACTTTTTTGGCAATTATTCCAATTTCTTTATATTTTTTCACTAAAACGACGAGTAAAAAAATAGCACTTTCTCTAATTCCTTTATTTATTGCCGCAGCAGCCTATTTATGGATTCGTTATTTAGTCATTGGATATTTTTTGAGTAGCGATGGTGCGCCAATTACAGATATTATGAACAATCCATTCTATGGCTTAAGTATCAATGAAAAATTTGCCACTGTTTTTTATACGCTAGGACTTTATATCAAACTATTATTCTTTCCACATCCACTAACACATGATTATTATCCCTATCAAATTCCAATCATTAATTGGACTGATATTCGGGCAATTATACCCCTCATTACCTATATAGGGTTGGGAATTATTGCTTTGATAGGATTGAGAAAGAAGACTGTTTTAGCTTATGGTATTATCGTTTATTTAGCCACCTTATCTATCGTTTCAAATGTACCATTTACGGTAGGTACTTTTATGAATGAGCGGTTTTTATTTATGCCTTCTATAGGCTTCTGTTTAATACTTGCTTGGTGCTTAATAGAAAAGTTACCTGTATTTATTCAACAATACAATTTCAAAAATCAGGCAATTGCTAATTATCTTGGTTTAGGGATACTTAGTATTTTTCTATTAGGCTTCAGCTATAAAACAGTAGATAGAGTTCCCGATTGGAAAAATAGAATGACGCTAAATCTGTCAGGCGCAGCGGCTTCGCCCAATAGTGCCAGAGCCAATTGTTTTTTAGGAACTGCTATTTTTGAAACAGAATACAAACCCTCCAATGATAATACCCAAAAAAGAGCATTGATAAAAGAAGTCGCCTATTTCATTGACAGGGCCTTAGCAATACATCCAACTTATGGTTCTGCCTTAATCATGCATAGTGGTGTGGTGGCAGAAGAATACAAATACGACCGAGACTTGAAAAAACTATTAGATGAATTCTATTTTATTTTAACTAAAAAAACGAATGTTCCATTTGTCGGTACTTACTTGGCTCATTTAAGTAGTCGAGCGGACCAACAACAATTGGCTGATTTCGCTTACAAAATGGGCTATCAATATTTTGGAGAAACTAAAAAGGATTATAATAATGCCATTAAGTATTTAAATTATGGTTTACAAGCAGCGCCCAATAATCGTACTTTATTGCAATCAATGGGTAATATTTATCAATTGATGGGAGATAGTCAAAAGGCAGCTACTTATTTCTCTAGGGTTCGGTGATAAAACGTCAACTTCAAAAAAGAATATCAGTCAAAATGTTAACTATTTGAACTTATTCCTAAAATCAAATTTTATAAACGTTTATTGATTCTCCTGCAACTTTTTGGCTTTGTGAATAATTGAAATTGAAATTCTCCTATCCTAAAAAAAAAAATATTTTTTTCAATTACCTATAGGGGGGGTAGTATAAAACGGTGTCTATCCTTATGTAAGACCAATGAAAGACCCTCTTTAGCCCAGAATTTTTATCCAAAAACCGGATTATTCCCAAAGGTTATCCGATTAAAAAATTAAGTATGAAAGTTAAAAACAACACATTTATTCTTGAGCATTTTCCAATTTTCAGTGGTTTAAATGAAGTTGAGTTGGAATTATTACAAAACGTGGCAGAAAAGCATGTTGTTCCAAAATATAGTTTCATCTATTTGCCAGACGAGGCATCTGACCATATTTTCTTTTTATCCAAAGGAAGCATCAAAATTGGAACGCATTCTACGGATGGAAAAGAAGTCATAAAAGCAGTATTGCATCCATTAGCCATGTTTGGAGAATTAGCCATCATTGGAGAAAAAACACGGCAAGATTTTGCACAAGCTATGAATAATGAAGTGCATTATTTATCGCTAAAAGTAGCAGACTTCAAACGTTTAATGCAATCTAATTTTGGGTTATGCAGTCACGTATTATCTATGATGGGCAGCAGATTGATGAAAGCAGAAAATAGATTAGAAGGCTTAATTTTCAAAGATGCTAGAACGAGAATTGTTGATTTCATCAAAGAATATGCAGAGGCAAGAGGTAGACAAGTAGGCTACGAAAGATTATTCAAACATTCTTTAACACAGCAAGATATTGCCAATTTAACGGGCACTTCTCGTCAAACAGTAACTTCTGTTTTAAATGAATTAAGAAAATCAAATTTAATCTATTTCAATCGAAATAGTATTTTAATAAGAGACATGGCCAAATTGGCTTAAAGATATTTTGGCAGTTATTAAATGCCAAACAAGAATTTTTTACAATTTAGTTGTTAAATGCAGTTTCCAAATGGTGATTGATTTTATTATCAATTACCATTTTTTTATGCCCTTATCCGAAGGAATAAAGATATAAGTTACTCTATAGACGCTCCAAGGTCTTGAAGACACTTGGAGGTCTTAGTAGCATTATTTTTAACCGTTACTAGGGTATTTCACAAACTATAGTTAAAGGCTAGATAACTAAACTACGCTCGTCAATAAAACTCCATGTCCTCTATGTACTCCATTCCTCCGTGGTAAAAATATTTATGATTGAGGAGACAATATCCACTAACTATTCCTCCTCCTTAAACCAACTAGCATACAACACATAATTATCAGCGATTCGACCAATATAGTGCTGGAAGTTCTCCTTAGTTAAAGCTTTAATTTTTTTAGCAGGAACACCGCCATAAATAAAGCCAGATTTCAAATGTGCTCTCTCAAGCACAACTGCGCCTGCTGCAATTAACACATTAGATTCTACTTTAGCATCATCCATAATAATAGCACCCATTCCAACTAATACATTATCTTCAATCGTGCAGCCATGAACGATGGCATTATGTCCAATGGAAACATTATTGCCAATAATAGACTTTGTTTTTTCGTAAGTACAATGAATTACTGCACCGTCTTGAATATTGACTTTATTGCCAATTCTAATACTATTCACGTCACCACGAACAACAGCATTGAACCAAAAACTACAATCCACACCACAAGTAACATCGCCAACAATCGTGGCATTTTCAGCGATAAAACAATTTTCGCCAAATTGAGGACTAAAGCCTCTAACAGGTTTAATAATAGGCATTCTCTAGGGTTTTTATATGCGTTCCAATATTCCTTAAATCGTCCGAAGACTGCGTCGTCAGATGATTTAAATCAGTTCATCGGACGACGATAGTCATCCGACGAATTGGTTTTGTATTTATATTGAGAACATAAGTTTTAGTTAGAAAAAGTCAGCCGTCTGATTCTTCCATATCTGACAGCGTAGCGGTCTGACAGTCCATCGGACGGTCTCGCTTCTGACTGCTCAAATTTTAGTTTGAAATTGAATTGAATGTAAGCGATTGTCTAAAGCTCTACTAGCTTCATCAAAAAGAAAAAAGACATAAACTGTTCCTTTCCCTTCCGTAAAGAGACTTAGCAAACGACAATGTTTATATTTAGAAAATCTAGATTTTGGTTGATAATAAGCCATACTCCCCCAATCGGCATTAAAGTGTTCTTTTAACTCCGCATCTTCTACAGCATGAACACTGATTACTGCTTCCTCTTCTTCATTGGTTGCGGTGGAGGTAACGACTCGCATAAAATCTACGTGTGGCACTTGCGTTGTTTGGTCTTCCTCGTCAAAAGGAATAATGGCATAGCGAATTTCTATACCTTCTTGTTTAGAAACAATGACATGGTCAATTGGCTGATAAGCATTTTTGATAGGACGAGTGCTTTTATACTTCCCTTCGGTAGGCGTAAAAATATCCATTTCTGTTTGCGTTAATTTTTGTAGAAAGGATTTAGAATATTTTATCTTTTGGGCAAAGAGGGAAAGCGAACAGCTAATAAGCAAGAAAAGTAGCGGTAATTTTTTCACAGTCGTTTATTTTAAGACGACTAAGATACAGTTTAAATTTTCAATTTTCAATTTTTGGTTAACAATTTTCAATATTCTCCTAGCCCAATTCATAGTTTCTGTATGTTACAAGATTAAGCCCAGTTGAAAATTGAAAATTACAAAAAAAGAGGGCCACTCCTTTGAGCAGCCCCTTGTACATTTTAGTAGTCATCTGTTTTAGGGATAAACTACTGTCCATTACTATCCAAATAATCTTTAGTTTTCATTGGTTTGGCAGGCTAGCCGATTTCGAAAAATCGCCTAGCTACCTGGTCTTGATCTTTTTTTTTTGCCTTGGATAATCGTTCATGGAATAAGACTGTTTGTTAGGGACGAGGCAATAAATAACCTACCAGAAGTGATGAGGTTATTTTTTCTTTTAGCAAGGCAAAATTTTTCAGCATAGCCGTTGCTACGTTGAAAAATTTTAACGCAGCTAAAAGGAGAAAGAATCCATCAGGCTGGTAGGTTATTATTTTCCTCGTCCCTTATGGCAAAGAATTACTTAAAATCAGTTCTAAACTCCATCAATATATTTGGTTAATGCTTCAGAATGCTAAAAAATATGGTTTTCAGGGTTATTTAAAACTGTAATTATTTATAGGTTTCTAGCTTCTAAAGAGACTGTTCAGATAACTGTGTGTAGGCAAAATTTTAGTATTGAAAATCAAGGCTTTACTGCCTACTGCCACTGCTGACTGTCTACTGTCATTCTAAAGTCTTTGTATTGGGGTACTCTTTATGCCCAATTCAGTTATCATTCGCAACCAATACATTCCTTCTGGAATATGCTGCAAATCAAGCGACTGAAAAGTGGTATTATTTAATTGTTTCTGGTAAACGACCTGCCCTAAAGTATTCACTAACTCTACTCTTTCGATAAATACTTCTTTAGATTTTAGTAAAAGCCAGCCGTTGGTTGGATTGGGGTAGAATTTTATTTCGTCTAGGATTGGGTTGTAAGTACTAGTGCTAGTTTTTCGACCCTCTATTTCTAATTCAACACTAGATCCAGCAATTGGTATTTTTTCTAAATCGTCCGTTATAACAGTAATGCTATCAATGGTTATTTTTACGGTATCATCTTTTTCTAATAAATCTATAATATCTTCAATAATAACAAAGGAAAAATTTCCTATAGCCCCATTTGGATTTTCTATTCCCTTTTTGTCTGTTTTTATATAAGCTATCGTAAATTTTCCTTCTGTTGGATTTGAAAAAAATCGATTAGTACTTTCACCACCATCGTTTATCCAAAAAGCTAACTCATTAAATTCTGTTTCTTCCGTTTCAAAAAATTGCGTATCAACATCAACTGTAAAAGCAAAACCAAGTACTTTTATATCAGCCAAATCCTCCGCAGTATTATCAAGCTTAACTTGTAATTCAATAGTTCTCTGTCCTTCAGCTACTAATAAATTGGAATCATCTAAAGAAAAATTGGTGCCCAAATCTGAAGTAGGTAAAAGAATTTCATCTGGAATAAAAGGAACATCAGTATGTGTAGTATCTAGATTGGCTTCAATCACGTCTGCGTCCATTTCGTCTACAACTCCATCACCATTACAGTCTGCATAAGCAAAGTTTAAGCCATCGGGAAAAGTACCTTCCCATTCTTCAATAATATTTTGGGCTACCCACTCAGCACTTATTTCAGCTCTAGGTAATCCAGTTTTATTAAAGGCATAACCTAGATACAGTAAATCAATCTCATTAACAATACCATTATTATTAACATCACCTGGCCATACAGTCTGAGCCAAACAGAGGGGAGAAAAGCATAAAAAGGAAATTGCAAAAAGCAATAATGATTTCATGGAATGTTTGTTTCGTTAATGTAGTTCAAAAAATAAATACTAAAATAAGCATTTTATCTTTTTTACTATTAAAGGTGTATGGCAGTTAATATATGCTATGTTTTTATTTTTCTCTGGTACAAATGTAGGTTTGGATATTCTCTGACACAATTACATTTTTTCCCATTTGTCGATTTTTTTTAACGTATTTTTATTAGAAAAAAGATTAAAATTTAGTAAAAAATAATTTAAACAATTAATAATCAATTTTTTATAAAAAAATATTTTTAGTTATTCTTATTTATTTGTCGAAAATTAACACCAATAAATGACTCAAAGTAAGTTAATTTTATTACTAAAAACATTCAAAAAATCAGAATGGCGACGCTTTAAAGAGTTTTTGGCTTCTCCATATTTTAATAAGCGAACCGATTTAATCGCCTTTTTTTCTTACATAGCTAACATTCATCCTGATTTTTCAGAAAAGAAATTAAATAAAACAACCGTTTTTAAAAAATTATATCCTAACCAAATTTATGATGACAAGCAAATGAGGTATTTAATGAATTACACATTAAAAGCAGCAGAACAATTTTTGGGACAACAAAAAATAACTGAACTTTCTTTAATGAACAATTATATATTAGAAGCTTTAGTAGATAAAAACTTAGAAAAACATTCAAAAAGATACTTTGATAAAATAGAGGAGAACCAAGAAGAAATCCAAGAAAAATCTGTGATATATTATTATTCAAAATACAAGTTAGCAGATACAGCTAACAAGCATTTTAATAATCAAGATTTAAGAAAAGATGATAGTAATTTAAAATTAGCATCTGAAAATTTAGACCTTTTTTATTTTTATAATAAATTAAAATACAGTTGTGAAATGTTAAATCGACAAAAAGTATTTTCTACTAAATATGATTTAGTATTCACAAATCTTTTACATGAATACTTAGAAAAGAGAAATATCCAAAAAGAGCCACTAATAGCTATTTATTTTCAAATATTTGTATTGCAAAGTAAAGCCTATGCAACAGAAAATTTTGAAGTACTAAAAGGATTAATTCAAAAATACAATCTAGTCATACCTTCCATCGAAAAACAGCATATTTATTCTTATGCTATTAATTATTGCGGGCGACAAATTAAATTTAATAACAATGCGCTATACTACGTAGATCAATGCTTGACATTATATTTAGAAGGGATTCAGCAAGAGTTTCTATTTGTTAATGGTCATTTATCACCTTGGAATTTCAAAAATGTAGTTAAACTGGCCGTCAATCTAAAAAGATTTGACTGGACAGCTAAATTCATCCAAACATATTATAAAAAATTAGCGCCTGAATTTCAAGAAGATGCTTTGCATTATAACTTAGCAGATTTAGCTTACAGAAGGAAAAACTATAAAGATGCTCAATATCACCTCTTAAGGGTTCAGTATTCTGATGTATTTTATACACTTGGGGCAAAAACAATGCTATTGAAAATTTATTACGAAAATAATGAAATAGAATCCCTTTTTTCTTTAATTGCTTCCTTTTCCATTTATTTAAGAAGAAATAAACAAGTATCAAATAATTTTAGAGAGACCTATCTAAATTTCACGATGTTACTTCATCAAATCATAAGAGCAAACAAATTAAAAATTCCTTCAATAATTGACAAAATAAATAAAACAGCTCTAGTTACTAATCGGAGTTGGTTACTCCAAATTTGTCAAGAACTATAGCTACGAATAAATACCTTCCCAATAAAGCTTAAAAATAAGCCAAACCAGTATTTAAAAAACTTCCAAAAAGTCAAAAAATCACTATTTAATCTCAGCGCATTATTTTTTCTGTGCGAAATTTTAACTGATTATCAACCAATTACAAAGGGTCGATTAAAAATAATACCCCAAAATGCTTGTTTTATCCTGTAAAGGCAACTACCTTTGCAAAGCTTTTCAAAAAAGCAGCCCTTTTATAGGGGTAATTTTTAATTTTAAAAAGATTAAGCGTGAATACATTAAGTTATAAAACGCAGTCAGCGAACAAAGAAACAGTAGACCGTAAATGGTTTATTATTGATGCTGAAGGTGAAGTAGTCGGTCGTTTAGCGACAAAGATTGCACATGTATTAAAAGGTAAGCATAAACCTTCTTATACACCGCATGTAGATACAGGAGATAATGTAATCGTTATCAATGCAGATAAGGTTCGATTCACTGGATTGAAAATGAATCAGAAGCAATACATCACGTTCTCTGGTTACCCAGGTGGACAGAAGTATGCAACTGCTGCGGAAATGGCTGCCAAGAAACCAACTTTCATTATTGAAAAGGCGGTAAAAGGGATGTTGCCAAAGAATAAGCTTGGAAGAGCGATGTTCAAAAAATTATTTGCTTATGCAGGTGCAGAACACCCACACCAAGCACAAAAACCAGCAGAACTTAAATAAGTGATTGCTGACAACTTAAAAATTAAAATCAATCTATAGTATGGAAATGATTAATGCTATTGGAAGAAGAAAAGCATCTATCGCCAGAGTTTATTTAACGAAAGGCGAAGGAAAGATTGTCATTAATGGCAAAGGGCTAAAAGAATACTTCCCGCAGATACATATTCAAGATAAGGTTGTTGAACCTTTCAAAACAGTAGAAGCAGAAAACATTTACGACCTAAAGGTAAATGTAAAAGGTGGCGGCTTCAAAGGACAAGCAGAAGCAGTAAGAATGGCAGTTTCTAGAGCTTTAGTGAAATTAAATGAAGAATTCCGTTCTCCATTAAAATCTAAAAAGTACTTAACTAGAGACTCAAGAGTGGTGGAACGTAAGAAATACGGTAAGCCAAAGGCAAGAAAGAGCTTCCAGTTCTCAAAGCGTTAATTCGCTTCATGGTTATATTGTTTATTTGCGACAAGCAATGCGACAATTCACAAATTTTAAAAACTAACAATTTAAGATAATATGAAGACGCCAACTTATAAGGAACTTTTGGACGCAGGTGTTCACTTCGGCCACTTAAAGCGTAAATGGAATCCAAAAATGCTTCCTTACATTTTTATGGAAAGAAAAGGGATTCATATCATAGATATAAATCGAACGCTAGAGGCACTGGAAGAAGCTGGAAAAGCAGCTAAAGCTATGGCAAAGGCAGGTAAGAAAATCATGTTTGTTGCAACAAAGAAACAAGCTAGAGGAATTGTAGCAGATGCTGCAAAGAGTGTAAATATGCCGTATGTAACAGATAGATGGTTAGGAGGAATGATGACGAATTTCTCTACTATTCGTAAGTCTGTTAAGAAAATGCAGAATATCAACTCTATGTTGTCTGATTCTAAATTAAGCGTTACAAAGAAAGAGCGTTTAACTTTGACTAGAGAGCGAGATAAGATGGATAAAGTATTAGGTGGTATCGCTAATTTGAACCGTTTGCCTTCTGCTTTATTTATTGTAGACATTGAGCACGAGCATATCGCAGTAAAAGAATCTCATAAGTTAGGATTGAAGACATTTGGTATGGTGGATACGAATTCTGACCCTAACCAAGTTGATTTTGCCATTCCTGCAAATGATGATGCTTCTAAATCTGTAAAAGCAATTACAGATTATATGGCAGCTTGTATTCAAGAGGGTTTGAATGAAAGACAAAATTCAAAATCGAATAATAAGAAGAAAGAGGGCGCAACTGCTTAATCAAGTAATGCGATACTAAATAATCAGTAGTGCTTCCAGAGCTTAAAGTTCTGGAAGCACTTTTTATACAACTGATTATTTAATTTAATAATTGAGCAAGAATAATTGATACATTTAAAGTAACATCCTACAAGGTATTCGGTATCAATACTTATCAATTATTTAAAAAATATTCTAATAACAAATTAATCTTAAAAATAATGAAGATTTCTGCTCTAGACGTAAAAAAACTGCGCGATTTGACGGGCGCAGGTTTCATGGATTGTAAAAAAGCATTAGTAGAGGCGGAAGGAGATACAGACACGGCAATTGATTTATTGCGAAAGAAAGGTCAAAAATTAGCTGGAAAACGTGCAGATAGAGACGCTTCTGAAGGAGCAGTAATTGCTTTGACTTCTAAGAATAGAAATAATGGAATTATCATGAAATTGGGTTGTGAAACTGATTTCGTGGCTAAAGGAGATGGTTTTATTGCTTTAGCAAAGTCTTTTGCTGAATTGGCATTAAAAAAATTACCTGATACATTAGAAGAGCTTTTAGCTTTACCTTACGAAGGTAGTGAAATGACCGTTGCAGAGAAGATTGTAGAACAAGTTGGTGTAATTGGAGAAAAGCTGGAAATTAGCAAGTACGGAAAGATTGTAACTGCTGCTGGTGAAGGTCAAGTAATTCCTTACATCCATGCTGGTTACCGTGCAGGTGTATTAGTTGCTTTAAACTTAGAAGGACCCAATTTAATTGAAGCTGGAAAAAATGTAGCTATGCAAGTAGCAGCAATGAAACCAATCGCTTTGGATAAGGATGGTGTTGATGCATCTGTAGTAGAAAAAGAAATCGAAATCGGTAGAGAGCAAGCTAGACAAGAAGGGAAGCCAGAAGCAATATTAGAAAAAATTGCTATGGGTCGATTGAATAAATTCTACAAAGAAAGAACTTTACTAAATCAGGTTTATGTAAAGAGTACTAGTAAAGAAACAATTACTAAGTACCTACAGAGTGTAGATAAGAAATTAACCGTTACCGAATACAAGCACGTAGAGCTTAAATAAAGTAGCGAAATAAAAAAAGCGGATTATTCTTTTGAATGATTCGCTTTTTTTTTGCCATATTATATTTATTCATTTTAACATTTACTCATTTCTATAGACTATGTCTTTAAAATATAAAAGAGTTTTATTAAAATTAAGTGGAGAATCGTTGATGGGAGATCAACAATTTGGTATTTCCGCAGATGTATTAAGGCATTATGCTATATTGATTAAGGAAGTACAAGAAGCTGGTGTCGAAGTAGCCGTTGTTATAGGCGGCGGTAATATCTTTAGAGGATTACAGGCGAAGTCTTCGGGTATAGAGCGAGTACAAGGCGATTATATGGGGATGATGGCTACCGTAATTAACGGAATGGCCTTACAAAGTGCTTTAGAGCAACAGGGCGTTTTTACTCGATTGATTACTGCCATTAAAATGGAGCAAATAGCGGAACCCTATATTAGACGAAGAGCTATTCGCCACGTTGAAAAAGGCAGGGTGGTCATTTTCTCTGCTGGAACAGGTAGCCCCTATTTCACCACTGATTCTGCGGCAGCTTTAAGAGCCAACGAAATCAATGCAGATGTTATCTTAAAAGGAACAAGAGTTGATGGTATTTATTCTGCGGACCCAGAAAAAGACCCTACGGCAGAAAAATTCGATAAATTAAGTTTTGCTAAAGTAATTAGTGCAGGGTATAGCGTTATGGATATGACTGCGTTTACCATGTGTAAAGAAAATAATCTTCCAATTGTTGTTTTTGATATTAATCAAAGAGATAATCTGATGCGGATTATTCAGGGAGAGGCGATTGGTACTTTGGTAGAAGGATAGTTAAAATTATTCGGAATTATTAGAAGTTATTTTTGTTTAACAAATAACTTCTAATAATTTTATTTAAAAATGAATATCCAAATAGATTTCCTGTAGCGTTATTTTTTGATTTTCTACTTCAAATGAATCTTCTTCTTTTGTGTAAACCGTTTCTTTCCATTCATTCGCACTTAATCTTTTCCATATCATTATCTTTTTTAGTAAAAATAACTTTTTCTAATCATAATTGCAAAATTAATGGGTTTCTCTAGTATGTTGTTAACTATCTCTAAGCGTAATATTTTTGTCTTTCTCAAACAATAAATGCTCGAATAGTTGCGTCTTTATGCAGTTACGAGTAACTTGAAATCTTATTCCCAAAGTGCAAAAAAAATTGATTATGAGAAAATTATTATTATTAACTACCCTATCGGTATTTAGCTATTTGTATCTTCAAGCACAAGCCACTAAATCTGCCGTCTCTACCAATTATGGAAAAGAATTTGCAGCTACTTACCAACCTAGTGATTTATATGAATTAGAGGTAAAACGCATTAAAAAAGAAGGTTTTGCACTGCAAGTTGCTACCTTTTCAGACTACGCTAATGTAGTGAAATATGCCACAGGTTTACAAGGCAATTGGTTTAAAGACTTATTAGTAAAAATGGATAAAGGGGCAGGTCAAACAACTACTTATAGAGTATTAATTGGCCCATTTGCAGAGAAAAATGCTGCGGTTAGCTACCAACAGTTTGCTAAGAAGAAGGGAATAGATGGTTTCGTTGTTGCATTAGATGCAAAACCAGCAGTTGCAAAACCAGTTAATTTAAAGCCAACACCTAAACCAGCGCCAGTTGTAGAAAAACCAGCGCTTACTCCTCCTCCAGCTGCGCAAAATGCGGTTAATAGAATTATCCAAACAGGAGAGGCCAGTTACTACCATAAAAAATTCCACGGCAATACGACCGCTTATGGAGAAAAATATGATAAAAAAGCTATGACTGCAGCTCATTGGACTTTACCTTATAATTCCAAAGTAAACGTTTGTCGATTAGATACGAACCAATGTGTAGAAGTAAGAATTAATGATAGAGGCCCTAATCCAACTAAGGCAAAAGGCAAAAATGGAAAACCTAGAGTGATTGATTTATCAGGTGCAGCGGCTAAAGTGATTGATTTGACGAAAGCAGGCGTAGCAGAGGTTCGTTTAGAGTTGTTGAATTAAAAAGACGTAATGATTCCAATAAAAACAAAACGGGCATTTTGAAGTACTCCCCATAAGTTGGACAAAAAAATGCAATCTTTAAGGTGATAATCAACAATGTGATTGCATTAAG